>JAAWDI010000052.1 GCA_022793685.1 Oscillospiraceae bacterium | reverse complement strand
TCGACAAAGTTTCTTTGTGATACTTTACCGCACATGAGCATTATCTTCGGGCATTATCACCACCATCGTCCCCCCAGACCGCCGAGGCCCCCAAGACCTCCCAGACCTCCGCGCCCGCCCCGTCCTCCCCAGCCGCCCCGCGGCGGCTTTGGCGGCGGACATTCCCGCGGCGGCGGCGCAGGGCGTGGAGGAGGTTCCTTCCGCGGCGGCGGCTCCTTTGGCGGAGGAGGGGTTGGCGGTTCCTTCGGCGGTGGAGGCTTCCACGGAGGCGGCTTTGGCGGCGGCGGAAGCCGTGGCGGAGGCGCCGGACGGGGATAACCGTTTTAGCGGTTCAAAAGGCGGAGCGCAGTTTGCGCTCCGCCTTTTTTTGCGGCAGCGGCGCCGTCATTTTGAATAAAATTCATGTAAAATCAAGAAAACAAAATAGGGGAATTGCAAAAAAGAGAGAACAGGTATATAATCAAATCATCAATTTAACGACATGAGGTGTGAGAATATGGAAAGAAAGTTCCCCAACCTATGCAAGCCCCTCAAACTGGGCAACGTGACCTTCCGCAACCGTATGTTCGCAGCCCCAGTCAGCGGCGTAGAGATTACCCGCGACTGCACCATCGGCCACACAATGACCTCCTTCTATGACCTGCGCGCTGCCGGCGGCGTGGCCAATGTGACGGTGTCCGAGCTGATGGTCGACCCCAAGACGGACGCGTCCCAAGCTCTGCATATCAGCTTGGAGACCCCCGGTTCTCTGGCGGGCTTCACCCTGACGGCTGACGCCATCGCCCGTCACGGCGCGGTGCCCAGTGTGGAGTTGTCCCACTCCGGCCAGTATGCCGGCACCTATATGCTGGACAAGGAAAAGGCCCACGAACTGGTGCAGTACGGCCCCATGGATTGGGTGCGTCCCGACGGTGTAAAGGTGCAGGCGCTCACCAAGAAGCAGATTGCTTCTATCGTTGCGGCCTACAAGAATGCCGCCACACTGGCCAAGCGGGCGGGCTTCCAGATGATTATGGTGCACGCCGGTCATGGCTGGCTGCTGAACCAGTTCCTTTCTCCTGCCTTTAACCAGCGCACCGACGAGTACGGCGGCTCGCTGGAGAACCGCTGCCGCCTCACGATTGAGGTGCTGGATGCAGTCCGCGAGGCGGTCGGCCCCGGCTTCCCCATTGAGGTGCGCATGAGCGGCAGCGAGTTCCTGGAGGGCGGCTACGACCTTCAGGGCGGCGTGGAGATTGCCAAGATTCTGCAGGACCATGTGGATATGATTCATGTCTCCGCCGGTACATACAAGGGCGGCTTCTTCCGCACTCACCCGTCCATGTTCGTGGAGCACGGCTGCAACGTGTTCCTTGCCGCTGAAATCAAGAAGCACGTCCATGTGCCCGTGGCGACCTTGGGCGCTCTCAACGACCCGGAGCAGATGGAGGAAATCATTGCCTCCGGTCAGGCGGACGTTATCTACATGGGCCGCGCCCTGCTGGCCGACCCCTATCTGCCCCGCAAGGTGATGGAGGGCAAGGAGGACAGAATTGTCCGCTGCCTACGCTGCTTCACCTGTATGGCAGACCGCGGCTGGCGGCATATCCGCACCTGCACCGTCAACCCGCTGATTGGCCGTGAGATGGGCGGCATTGAGGTTACTCCTGCCCGGCACAAGAAGAAGGTGCTGGTGGTGGGCGCAGGCCCCGGCGGCTTGCAGGCGGCCCTGACCAGCGCCCAACGCGGCCATAACGTGGTGCTGTGCGACGCGTGCAGCGAGGTCGGCGGTATCCTGAAGAGCGAACAGGCCGTGGACTTCAAGCAGGAGATGTATATGCTCGGCCAGGTGCTGGAGCGCCAGTGCCGCGACGAGGGCGTGGACATCCGCCTGAACACTACCGTTGACGCGGCCTATGTGGAGAAGGAGAGGCCCGACGTGGTTATCCTCGCTGTGGGCAGCGAGCCGATTATTCCGCCCATCCCCGGCATCGACGGCGACAATGTGGTGGTGGTGAACGAGTACTACCAGAAGAAGGGCAAGGTCGGCAAGAAGGTCGTCGTCCTCGGCGGCGGCTTGGCCGGCTGTGAGACCGCTATTCATTTGGCACGCGACGGCCACGAGGTGGAGCTGGTGGAAATGCGTGGGGAGCTGGCGGTGGACGCCAACATCCGCCACCGCGTTATCCTGATGGAGATGGTGGAGCAGTCCGCCAAGATTCACACCAATGCCAAGGCGGTGAAGGTTACCGGCGAGGGCTTGGTGTGCCAGGACGCCGACGGCAAGGAGTTCACCATTCAGGCGGACACCGTTTTGTGCGCCGCCGGCCAGCGCGCCCGTACCAAGGTTGTGGAGGAGCTGCGGGATACCGCGCCTTATGTGGTTGCCATCGGAGACTGCTCCAAGGTGGCGAACATCACCCAGGCGACCGCGCAGGGGTATCATGTGGCGCTGGACATCTAAAAACATCGTTTGAAAAGCCAAAGGCTTTCCAAACGGACAGGCGGCCCACGGCAGCGCACGCGCTCTGCGCGCACGTTTGCGGGCCGAGAAGAGTTTTTCCCGACGCACATGTCGCCGGAAAAAACGATTTGAATTGATTTGCGGCTGCGCCGCAAACTCTGCGAGGCTAATAGCACTGTAAAAGCCCGCGAACGGAAAATTTTCCGTTCGCGGGCTTTTTTTGTGCATAGGCGCAATAATTTCCTCTCTTTTTGCCACACTATGGAAAGAGGCAGAAAAAGGGGATGATGTTATGCAGACGTTTTCGCTGAAGCCCCGCATCCTGTTCGGGGCCGGGGCGCTTACCGCCCTGGAAGAGCTACGAGGCAAGCGGGTGATGGTGGTGACCGACCGGTTTTTCGTCACCTCCGGTCTTTTGAACAAGGTGGCCGAGCACTTAGCGGAAGGCAGTTGGACGGTGTTCGACAAGGTGACCCCAGACCCGTCCCTCCATCTGGTGGCGGAGGGGGTGGCCGCATTACGGGCATTTCATGCAGAGGCAATCGTAGCGCTGGGAGGAGGTTCCCCCATGGACTGCGCCAAGGCTATCCGTCATTTTGGCAGGGAAGAGGGAAGCGCGGCCATCCCCCTGTGGTGCATCCCCACCACGGCAGGGACGGGCAGCGAAGTGACCTCCTTTGCCGTGCTCACCGATTTGGACGCAGGGGTCAAGCATCCGGTGGTAGATGATGCTCTGCTGCCGGAGGTGGCGCTGCTGGACGCATCCTTCCTCACGGGAGTGCCTCCCGTGGTGACGGCGGACACCGGCATGGATGTGCTGGCTCACGCACTGGAGGGCTATGTGGCCACAGGTGCCAACGACTTTACCGATGCCATGGCCGAGCGGGCTTTCCGCATGGCAGCGGAACACATCGAGGGCGCTGTAGCCGGAGAGCAGGGGGACAGGGAGGCCATGCTGTATGCCTCCTGCCTTGCGGGTATCGCCTTCAACGGCGCGGGGCTGGGCGTGTGCCATGCCCTTGCCCATGCGCTGGGCGGCAAGTACCATGTGGCCCATGGGCGGCTGAACGCCATTTTGTTGCCCCATGTGGTGCGGGCGAACAGCAGGGACGGCAGGGCGGCAAAGAAGTACGGCGCGCTGGCCAAGCTGTGGGGAACGTCAGGCACAGCGCAGGCGCTGGCAGGGAAGCTGGCCCGTCTGCGGAGCCGCTTGTCCATGCCGGAAAGGCTCAGCGAGCCGGTGGCGGTGGACGAGATTGCCCGCACGGCCCTTCAGGACCGCTGCGCGGCCACAAACCCCTGCCCGGCGAATGAAGAGATGCTGCGGGCCATTCTGCGGGGGGTCAATCCATGAGCGAGGCGGAAACCCTTCTCTCCGCCGGTATCGACATCGGAACCTCCACGACGCAGTTGGTGTTGTCACGTTTGACGCTGGTGAACAAGGCAAACCCCTTTTCGGTGCCCCGCATCGCCATCGAGGAGCGGGAAATTATCTACCGCAGCGCCGTCCACTTTACGCCTCTCATAGACGCGGTTACCATTGACGCAGCAGGGGTGCGGGATATTGTGGCGGCGGAATACGCAAAGGCGGGAGTAAGGCGGGAGGACATTCAGACCGGGGCGGTCATCATCACAGGGGAAACCGCACGGAAACAGAACGCAAAAGAAGTGCTGGCCTCCCTTGCCGGATTTGCCGGGGATTTTGTGGTAGCGACGGCAGGCCCCGACCTTGAAAGTATTCTGGCGGCCAAAGGCGCGGGGGCGGACGCCGCGTCGCGGGAGAAGCGGGGGACGGTGCTCCACTGCGACATTGGCGGCGGCACGTCTAATTTCGCGCTGTACGACAAAGGAGAGCTGCGTTCCACCGGCTGCTTGGACGTGGGTGGGCGGCTCATTAGGGTGGACAATGCCGGGTGGCCCACCTATGTGGCGGACAAGCTGAAGCGGTTTCTGCTGCAGGGCGGCTCGCTGGAACCGGCTCTTGACGCTATGACGGACGCCCTTCTGGAGGCGGCAGGGCTGAAGCTAAAAACGGAACTGCTGGAGCACTTTATCACTAACCAGACGGTGAAGCTGGACGGCCCGCCCCAGTATGTCTCCTTCTCCGGCGGCGTGGCCGACTGTATGTGGGAGCCGCCGGACGACCCTTATGCTTATGGCGATGTGGGCGTTCTGCTGGGACAAAAGGTGCGTGCCGCCTTCGAGCGGGCGGGTGCAAAAATCCTGCGGGGGCGGGAGACCATTCGGGCCACTGTGGTGGGCGCGGGGGCGTACTCCACCGACCTTTCCGGTTCCACAGTGTTTTACAGGGGGGTGGAGTTCCCCCTCAAAAACCTGCCAGTGCTCAAGCTGAACGGGGAGGAGGAGGGGCTCCCGCCGCCTGCGCTGGCGGCCGCCATTCAGGAGAAGCTGAGGTGGTATGCCGGGGAGGACGGCCTTGCTCGGACCGCCCTGGCCCTGCAAGGAGAGAGGTCGCCGTCCTATGCCAGGGTGCTGGAACTGGCGGAGGGGATAGCGGAGGGGCTGTCGCTTTTGCGGCAGGCCGGATTTTTTCCGGTGGTCATCACAGAGCGGGACATGGCAAAGGTGCTGGGGCAGACGCTGTGCCGTTTTGTAGACGGGCCGCTTTTGGCGCTGGACGGCGTTTCCGTGGAGAATGGGGATTATGTGGACGTGGGCGCGCCTGTGGCGGGCGGCGCCGTTCTGCCGGTGGTGGTGAAAACACTGGCGTTTGAAAACAAGGAAACAGGGGAGTGAAACGATGATACTCAAGACCAAGCTGTTGGGTCATGTCTATGATTTCCGGTCTGTGCGGGAGGTCATGGCCAAGGCCAATGAGGAGAAGTCGGGCGACCGTCTGGCAGGCATTGCCGCCGAGAATGCGGAGGAACGGGTGGCGGCCAAGGTGGTGCTGGCCAATCTGACGCTGGGCGACCTGCGGAACCATCCGGCGGTGCCCTATGAGGAGGACGAAGTCACCCGCATCATTCAGGACGACGTGAATGAGAAGATTTACGACGGCATCAAAAACTGGACGGTGTCCGAGCTGCGGGAGTGGCTGCTGTGCGAAAAGACCACAGATAGGGACATTCGCCGCATTTCCCGCGGACTGACCAGCGAGATGGTAGCGGCAGTGGCCAAGCTGATGAGCAACATGGACCTCATTTACGCCGCCAAAAAGATGGTGGTCACAGCCCACTGCAACACCACCATCGGCCTGCCGGGAACCCTGAGCTGCCGCTTGCAGCCCAACCACCCCACCGACGACCCGGACGGTATCATGGCCTCCCTGCTGGAGGGCCTCACCTATGGGGCGGGCGACGCGGTGCTCGGCCTGAATCCGGTGGACGACAGTGTGGAAAGCGTCAAGCGCATTCTTGACCGCTTTCATGAAATCAAGGAGCGGTGGCATATCCCCACCCAGACCTGCGTGCTGGCCCACGTCACCACCCAGATGGAGGCCATCCGCAAGGGCGCGCCGGAGGACTTGATTTTTCAGTCCATCGCCGGCTCCCAAAAGGGCAACGAGGCCTTCGGCTTTACGGCGGAGGCCCTTGAAGAGGCCCGGCAGCTTGCCCTCCGTTCCGGCACCGCCGAGGGGCCGAATGTGATGTACTTTGAGACTGGGCAGGGCAGCGAACTGAGCAGCGAGGCCCACAACGGTTGGGACCAAGTGACCATGGAGGCCCGGTGCTATGGCTTCGCGAAGCGGTATCAGCCCTTCCTTGTGAACACGGTGGTGGGTTTCATCGGCCCGGAGTATCTGTACAACTCCAAGCAAGTCATTCGGGCGGGATTGGAAGACCACTTCATGGGCAAGCTGACGGGTATCCCTATGGGATGCGACGCCTGCTATACCAACCACATGAAGGCCGACCAGAGCGACATCGAGGACTTGGCCGTTCTGCTGACCGCCGCCGGATGCAACTATTTCATGGGCATTCCCCACGGCGACGACGTGATGCTGAACTACCAGACCACCGGCTTTCATGAGACGGCGGCACTGCGGGAAATGTTCGGTCTGACCGCTATACCGCCCTTCCAGAAGTGGCTGGAGGATATGGGCTTTGTTCGGGATGGAAAGCTGACCGAGCGGGCGGGGGACGGCTCCGTGCTGCTGGCATGAGCAGGAACGCTTTGAGACAGATGGAAAGGGGAACATAGCGTGAACGATTTAGAACTGCGCGCTCTGGTAGAGCGCATGGTGAAGGACTATATGGGCGAGCCGCCCACCCCGCAGGTGAAAGCGGCGGACTACAAGCCGCTGGAAAGCAAAGGAAGCGGCGAACAGGCGGTGGAGGCCGTATCCGGAGAGCGTCTGCCCGACATCACCGAAGTGGACTTGCGCCGCCTTTACTTGATAAAGGAACCGAAAAACGGCCCGGCCTATCTGGAGCTGAAGGCCAAAACGCCCGCCCGCATCGGTTTTGGCCGGGCGGGGGCGCGGTACAAGACGGAGACCATGCTGCGGATGCGGGCAGACCATGCCGCAGCACAGGACTCGGTGTTTTCCCATGTGGATGAAACGTGGGCAAAAAATCAGGGCTGGACCTTTTCCCAGACCCTGTGTCAGGACAAGGACGAATATCTCACCCGGCCGGACAAGGGCCGCCGGTTTGACGACGGCAACGCCGCCATCGTGAAGCAGGTCATCGGCCAAAGCCCCAAGGTGGCGCTGGTGGTGGGGGACGGCCTCAGCTCTGCGGCCATCGAGGCCAATGCCGCCGACTGTATGCAGGCGGTGGAGGCAGGCTTGAAAGCCTATGGCATCCCACACAGCGGCGTGCTGTTCGTCAAATACTGCCGGGTGGGCGCCTCCGACCACATCGGAGAGCTGACGGGCGCGGAGGTGGTGTGTATGCTGGTGGGCGAGCGGCCGGGACTGGTGACGGCGGAAAGCATGTCCGCCTATATCACCTATGGGGCGCGCATCGGCGTACCGGAGTCCAAGCGGACGGTCATCTCCAACATTCACCGGCAGGGCACCCCCGCCGTGGAAGCGGGCGCGCACATTGCAGAGCTTATCAAGACCATGCTGGAGCTGAAGGCCAGCGGCGTGGAGCTGGCCCAAAAACAGAGAGGAGTGGGCGCATGACGGGCGACCTGTTAAAAACCAATATTCTGGCGACCCACAGCATCGCCAACGTGTCGGAAACGCTGGCGGAAAAGCTGGGTCTGCCGAAGCAATACCGTAGCATCGGCATCATCACCACGGACAGCGACGATGTGACCTATTGCGCGCTGGACGAGGCCACCAAGGCCGCGGCGGTGGAGGTGGTCTACGGCCGCAGCCTGTATGCGGGCGCGGCAAACGCCAACACCAAATATGCGGGCGAGGTCATCGGGATTTTGGCCGCACCCAATCCGGCGGAGGTCTTGAGCGGCCTGCGGGCGGCGGCGGCGTTCATCGACTCCGGTGTGGGCTTCCGCAGCGCCAACGAGGACGACAGCGTGGTGTACTTTGCCCATACGGTTTCCCGCACGGGGACGTACCTCTCCAAGACGGCGGGGGTGAAGGAGGGCGAAGCGCTGGCCTATCTGATTGCCCCGCCGCTGGAGGCCATGGTGGGGTTGGACGAGGCCATGAAGGCCAGCGACGTGGAGCTTATGGCCTTTTTTGAGCCGCCCAGCGAAACAAACTTCGGCGGCGGACTGCTCACAGGAACCCAATCCGCGTGTAAAGCCGCCTGCGAAGCCTTTGCTGAGACGGTGAAAGCGGTAGCGGCCCACCCGCGGGAGGTGTAAGCGTTTGGACAAGGATTTAGCATCCGTTCAAGAGGTGCGAGACCTCTTGAAGCAGGCAAAGGAGGCCCAGCACAAGCTGGCCGCCATGAACCAACAGCAGCTGGACGCCATCTGCGCCGCCATCTCAAGGGCGGGACTGGAGCACGCTCGCCGGTTGGGGGCTATGGCGGCGGAAGAGACCGGCTTCGGCGTTCCGGAGCACAAAGAAATCAAAAACCGCTTTGCGGCGGGTACGGTGTACGAGGCCATTAAAGACCTGAAGACGGTGGGCATTTTAGCGAGGGATAAGGAGCACGGCACGGTAGACGTCGGCGTGCCGGTGGGCGTGGTGGCCGGTATTGTGCCGTCCACTAATCCGACCTCCACCATCCTATACAAGAGCCTCATCTGCCTGAAGGCGGGCAACCCAGTCGTCTTTTCGCCCCACCCCGGCGCGGTGAACTGCATCACCGAGACGGTGAACATCGTCCGCCGGGCGGCGGAAAGCGCGGGCGCTCCTGCGGGGGCGGTGCAGACCATCACCACTCCGACGCTGGACGCCACCCAGGCCCTGATGAAGCACCCGAACACCCGCCTGATTTTGGCCACCGGCGGCGGTGCTATGGTGAAGTCCGCCTATTCCAGCGGTACCCCGGCCATCGGCGTGGGGGCGGGCAACGGCCCCGCGTATATCCACAAGAGCGCCGACGTAGCGGCGGCCGTGCGCCGTATTTTGGACTCCAAAACCTTTGACAACGGCACCATCTGTGCCAGCGAGCAAAGCGTCATCGTGACACGTGAGATGGAGCCGCAGGTGACGGCAGAATTGAAAAAGCAGGGCGCGTATTTGCTTTCCGACGAGCAGCATAAGGCGCTGTCCAAATTCATTCTGCGGCCCAACGGCACCATGAACCCGGCCATCGTAGGCAAGAGCGTGCAGACGGTGGCGGAGCTGGCAGGGCTGAAAAATATACCCCAAAACGCCCGTGTTTTGCTGGCAAAGGAGACCGGAGTGGGAAAGGGCTACCCGTACTCCAATGAAAAACTTGGCCTGATTTTGGCATACTACGTGGAGGACAACGAGGACGCCGTTCTCCGCCGCTGTCAGGAGATTTTAAACTACGAGGGCGCCGGCCACACCTTTGCCATCCATGCCAATGACGACGCGGTGGTGGAACGGTTTGCCGTGGCGGTGCCCGCGTCCCGGGTGATGGTGAACACGCCAGCGGCGCTGGGCGGTATCGGCGCGACCACCGACCTGTTTCCGGCTCTGACGCTGGGCTGCGGCGCAGTGGGCGGAAGCTCCAGCAGCAATAACATCGGACCGCTGGACCTCATCAACATCAAACGGATTGCCTATGGAAAGCGAGAGCTTTCCGACCTTATGAGAGGAGGGGAGCAGTCACGGAGCCAGACACTGTCGTGCTCGAGCGAGCAAATCGACGCACTGGTGCGGGAGATTTGCCGGAAGCTGCAATGATACCAGAACCCGTTACGGAAGAGCAGGCCGCCCCAACTGCGGCGGAGGAGAAAAAGACGAGCAAAAAACGGACGACGACGCCCAAAGCGGCGCCTGTTCCGGTACAGCCGGAACAGAACAGGAAAGGAGAAGCAAGAATGGCAAATACAAACGCACTTGGTATGGTGGAGACCAGAGGACTGGTGGGAGCAATCGAAGCGGCGGACGCCATGGTCAAGGCGGCCAATGTCCAGCTGGTTGGCAAGGAACAGGTGGGCGGCGGACTGGTGACTGTCATGGTGCGCGGCGACGTGGGAGCGGTCAAGGCTGCCACAGAAGCAGGCGCTGCCGCTGCTGAAAAGGTGGGTGAGCTGATTTCCGTCCACGTCATTCCCCGCCCCCATGCCGAGGTGGATAACATTCTGCCCCACGCCAAGGGCGAAGCCTATTCCGGCCTGTAAGCCATGACGGCGGGAAAGCGGCCCAAGCCGGAGCACATGACCCACCTCAAGGGGTCTGTTCTGGTGCGGAAGGACCACCCCCGCATCGTATTTCGGGGGTATATTGACCTGCTGGAGGCGGAGCTTCTGCTGGCGCAGAAGACCGCCCTGCGGGAAGGCTATCGGGAACCGGCGGCCACGCTGGGGGAGAGCCTTGACTTTGTCCGCTCCCTCATTCGGTGCGACGTTTTAGGAGAGAAGAAGGAAAACTGGACATTGGGAGGCTACACCCCAGACGAATTGAGGGAGAAATCCCACTATCCGGAAAAGTATTTCGGCCAGCCTCATTTCATGGCCTGTGCCGAGGACAGCGAGACGCTGCTGGCGGTGAACCATGTTCGTGCGGTGGTACGGCAAACGGAACTGAAGGCTTACGCCGCTTTTAAGGAATTTGACGGCACCATGTCCCGCGAGGATATTCAGACGGCGCTGAACCGGTTGTCCTCCTTGATGTGGATTATCATGATACGCCTGAAGGCAGGACAATACAGTAGGGGGTGAAGAGATGACACAGCAAGCGGCGGTGGATGCGCTGGTGGAACAGGTGCTCGCCCGCCTGACGGTGGAGATGGAGGCGTCAGGCCGCCATGTTCACCTGTCCAGAAACGAGGTTGAATACCTGTTCGGTCCCGGTTACCGGCTGACGCAGGCAAAGCCGCTCTCCCAGCCGGGGCAGTTTGCATGCGCCGAGCGGGTGACTCTGTTCGGCCCCAAAGGGGAGTTCCAAAACGTGGCGGTGCTTGGCCCGGAACGGGGTGAGGCTCAGGCAGAGATTTCCCTTTCAGATGCGGTCAAACTGGGCGTGCGCCCGCCGGTGCGGCTGTCGGGCGATACGAACGGGACGCCGGGCTTTGGCCTGCGCTATGGCAGCCGGGAGCTGCGGCTTGACCATGGCCTGATTGTGGCAAAACGCCATGTTCACATGACGCCGGGGGACGCCCGCCGGTTCGGCGTTGCGGACAAGCAGACTGTGTGCCTGAGAACGTTTACCAGCCGTCCGCTGGTGTTCGATGATGTGGTGGTTCGGGTATCCGACAAGTTTGCCACCTATATCCACCTCGATCACGACGAGGCCAACGCCTGCGGGTTTCAAAAGGGCGACCGGGCGGTGCTCTTGACAGGGGGAGGAAACGGAAGATGACACTGTGCCGAGTCGTGGCCGCGCCGAGTGGCGCGGGACAAGCGTTTTCCCGAAGGGAAAACCTTGGCGGAGGGCGAATTGATTTCGCCCGAGCAATTGAAATGCGTGGGGTCCCCGCAGGGGACAGCGTCCTCTGCGGGGTGCGTGAGGCCAACGCCTGCGGGTTTCAAAAGGGCGACCGGGCAGTGCTTTTAACAGGCTATGAGGCTTGAAGAACGCCCCAATGGGAACCTGCTCATCCGCCGCATTATGGTCGAGGAATTGGCGCTGCTGTCCCTGTGCCTGCCGTTGACCCCAGACTGCAAGCGGGTGATGGACGCTCTGTTGGCCGGGCGGCGGGTTGCCATAACGGCGGACGCGCCGGAACACAAGCAGTACCGCAGAACGGCGCCGCGGGCGGTGTATCAGAAGTTTGTGGCTATGGAGCGGGAGCTGCACGCATTGGGCGTCGTCCGTGCTACGGCGGCGGATATGGGAGGTGAAGCGCCATGCTGGTAGGCGTGGTGGAGGACAGCCTGTGGGCCACCAAGAAATCGGAGGGGCTGACCGGACAGGCGTTTCTCATCGTCCGGGTAGAGGGCAGTAAAATGGTGTGCGCCGACTGCGTGGGGGCCGGACCGGGGGAGCGGGTGCTGGTGGCCTGCGGCGGCGCGGCCCGCGTGGCGGCAGGCGCAGCCGTCCCGGTGGACGCTGCTATCGTGGGCATTGTAGACACCTGAGTACAAAGGAGGACAGAAACGATGTCCATCAATGAAATTATTGTCATCATTATGGTGATTTTTATGGTGCTGGGAGCGCTTGACCGTATCATCGGCAACCGCTTCGGACTGGGCGAGAAATTTGAAGAGGGCATCATGGCTATGGGTTCGCTGGCGCTGGCCATGATTGGTATCATCTGCCTTGCGCCGGTGCTGGCCAACCTGCTGCGGCCGGTGGTGGTGCCTGTTTACAGTCTGCTGGGCGCCGACCCGGCCATGTTCGCGGGCACCATTCTCGCAAACGACATGGGCGGCGCGCCGCTGGCGCAGGAGCTGGCCCTCACGCCGGAGGCGGGCAAATTCGGCGGCCTTATCATGGGCAGTATGCTGGGCGCTACCATCGTCTTTACCATTCCGGTGGCGCTGGGCATCATCAAGGAGGAAGACCGGGGCTTTTTGGCGCGGGGCGTATTGGCCGGTATCATCACTATCCCAGTGGGCGGCTTTATAGGCGGCTTGCTTGCCGGCTTCCCGATTGGAATGGTACTGCGGAATTTGGTACCCATCGTTATCATTGCCATTTTGATTGCCATCGGACTATGGCGGATACCGAACGGCATGATAAAGGGCTTTACGGTATTCGGCAAGCTCATCGTCATTATCATCACCATCGGTTTGGCCGCCGGTATTATCGAGGCGCTGACCGGCGTGGCGGTCATTCCCGGCATGAATTCGCTGGAAGAGGGCTTCAGCACGGTGGGCAACATCGCCATTGTGCTGGCGGGTGCGTTCCCGTTGGTGTTCGTCATCACCAAGGTGTTCCGCAAGCCGCTGATGAAGCTGGGACACCTGCTGGGTATGAACGATATTGCCGCCGCCGGTATGGTGGCCACACTGGCAAACAACATCCCCATGTTCGACATGATGCACGACATGGACGACCGGGGCAAGGTGCTCAATGTGGCCTTCGCGGTGTCCGCCGCCTTTGTGTTTGGCGACCACCTTGGGTTCACCGCCGGTTTTGACGCCACCATGATTTTCCCCATGATTGTGGGCAAGCTGGTGGGCGGCGTTACCGCGGTGGCGGTCGGTATGCTGCTGACCAGAAAGGAGGCCGCTCATGGCTGACAGCTTGCTGGAGACGCAGGTGCGCGCCATTCTGCTGGAGCTGCTGAAGGGCGGCGGAACCTCCTGTCACGGCGTGCGCGCCGTCAAGGTGCCACAGGTGAAGGTGAGCGAGGCGGACAGGCTGGACACGGGGCGAAGCGGCGATAAGGTGTACACCCACGACCTCTTTACGCTGGAGGAAAGTCCCCGCCTTGGGGTGGGGGTTATGGAAATGCACGCAACCACCTTCCCGTGGACGCTGAATTACGACGAAGTGGACTTTGTCATCGAGGGACAGCTTTCCGTGTTGATTGGCGGAGACACGGTCACCGCCGGACCGGGGGAATTGATTTATATCCCAAAGGGAAGCGCCATCCAATTTTCCGCGCCCCGGTTTGCCCGATTTTTATACGTCACCTATCCTGCCGACTGGCAGGGACAGTGAAGAAGCCCCGGTCTGTTCCCGTTAGGGGACATACCGGGATTTCTTTTTGCATATACATGGGACAAAGTAGAGGGAGGAGCGTGGAGAAGATGCAGGAGGAACAGAGCGGAAACACGGTGTTTCTGCGTGGAGAGGTGGCGGCTGCGCCGTCCCTGTCCCACCACAACCACGGGGAGGATTATTGGACATTCCCCATGGCGGTGCGGCGGTTTTCCGGCAATTTTGACACGCTGAACATCATCGTGACAGCAGCTCTTTTGGAGCAGCACCCCCTGAACCGGGGCGATACGGTGGAGGTGACGGGAGAGGTGCGCTCCTACAACAACCGCAGCGGCACGGGCAGTCGTTTGGTGATTTCGGTGTATGCCCGTTCAGTAGAGCGCGGCGACGGAGAGCACGAAAACAAGCTGATGCTGTCCGGCGTGCTTTGCAAGCCTGCCGTCCTGCGGCGTACGCCCTTGGGACGGGACATCTGCGACATGATGCTGGCGGTCAACCGCCGCTACGGGCGGTCGGACTACCTGCCGTGCATTGCGTGGGGGGCGCTGGCCCGCCGGTGTGCCGGGCGGTCGGTGGGAGACCGCCTGACGCTGGAGGGACGGCTGCAAAGCAGAAGCTATATCAAACAGCTGGAGGAGGGCAGCGAGGAGCGCATTGCGTTTGAGGTGTCTATTATGCAGCTTCGGGAGGATGAAGCGGGAGAAAGCGATACATAAAAAAGTCCGGCATCGGTGAGATGCCGGACTTTTTTACAGAATTTTTGAAATTTGTTTACAGTTTTGCCAAGGTTTCTTCAAAGGATATTGCTTTTTGGGCGTTAGAATGAAGCGGACATCAGATAAGGGAAGTGAACGGCATGAAACAAAAAACATTTGCGCTCTTTACGGCTGCCGCGCTGCTGCTGGCCTTCTGCGCCGGATGCAGCTCAGAGCGGGCGGCAGGAGCGGAAACGGCTATCGTCCTCTCTGACAGCGGCGTACAGGTGGACGGGGCGGCGGCCTCCGCCGACCCGGAGAGCGCCGTCTATGTGGGCGGGAATATCATCTACTACCATGACGGAACGGACGAGACCTATGGCGAGGGCGGGGAGGCTGAAAAGCACTCCGCGGAGGAGGCGGCCGCCCACACCGTGGTGACCATCGCCAAGCCGGGCGTCTACCGCATCAGCGGTAAGCTGAGCAAGGGGCAGCTTTTTATAGATTTGGGTGAAGAAGCTGAACGTGACCCAAGCGCGGTGGTTACGCTGATTTTAGACGATGTGGACGTGACCTGCACCGTCGCCCCAGCGGTGTTTTTCTATCGGGTCTATGAGTGCGACACAGCTTGGACTGCCTTTGAGGAGGGAGAAACGAGCAGCTATGCCGGTTCCGGCACGGCGGACACCACGGCGGCGGGCGCCAATGTGCTCCTTGCGGCGGGAAGTGAGAACCGGATAAACGGCTCCCATGTGGCTCGTATTTACAAGGAGGGCACCACGGAGAACCTGCACCGCTATGACGGTGCGTTTTACTCCTGCATGAGCATGAACATTTCCGATGAAGGCGGCGCGGGCGCGACCACCGGAGAATTGTATATCAACGCAGACAACGAGGGGCTGGACACAGAGCTGCATCTGACCGTCAACGGCGGCAGCATCACCATTGACGCGCAGGACGACGGAATCAACACCAACGAGGACGGCGTTTCCGTTATGACGGTGAACGGCGGTACACTGACGGTCAACGGCGGCCTCGGCGCGGAGGGCGACGGCATTGACTCCAACGGCTATTTGACCATCAACGGCGGAACGGTATGGGTTGCGGCAAACGAGCGCGCCGGTGACGGCGGCCTTGACGCGGATGGTGACATCACCATCAACGGCGGGACGGTGTATGCCTTCGGCAGCCGGAACGACGCGGTTTCCAAAAATTCTGGGCAGCATTATGTGGAACTGTTCCTGAGCGAAGTGGTTCCCGCCGGAAGCGCGGTGGCGCTGACGGACGCAACGGGCGAAACGGCGATGGAGCTTACGGTGGAGCGGGACTGCCAGTCCATTACGCTGTCGTCGCCCACACTGAGCAAGGATGAGACCTATGACCTGCTGGTGAACGGTGTGCCGCAGGAGGTGTATACCGGAGAGCCGGGCGGTCCCATGGACGGCGGACGGCCTGTCGCGCCTCCAGACGGCCAGCCGCCGCAAGCGCCTGACGGAGAGCCGCCCGAAAAACCGGATGGAGCGGGACAAGAGCCTCCATCTGGTGATTGGCCCACGGAGGGAGGCGGGGGAAAACCTCCTGAAAAGCCAGACGGAACGGCGGAGAAGCCGGGAAATGGGTCATAAGTTATAGATTTAAGATTATAGGTATATGCCAATAAGTGCGATAGACAAAGTGAATAAAATAAGGTATCATATTGAGTAGTGACCTGTATAAATAGGCAATATGCTGATGATAAAAGGAGGAACACCAATATGTATCAGTTTAGACCTGTCACCGAGCGCGTGCAGAAGTACCGTGACGAGGTGCGCGACCGCGTGCTGATTTACGATACCGACCGCATGAAGATTGTCACCGAAGCCTATAAGAAATATTGGAAGATGGCTCCCGTTCTGCTGAAGGCCAAGGCGCAGTATGAGTATTGCGAAAAGGGCTATTGCTTCGTGGGCGACGACGAGCTGATTGTGGGCGGCAAGGGCAAGACCAAGTTCGCCGGCACCCAATACCCCGAATGGGGCGTGTCCATGTGGATTGTGGACGAGGTGGAGTCCGGCCGCTGGCACATGGAGGACGACGGCCTGTGGCATAACCCCACCGAGGACACCGAGATGCAGGCCATTTCTCCGGAGGACGTGGAATACACCAAGTCCGTGGCCGCGTTCTGGGCCGACCACCATGTCGGCCAGATGGCGGAGGCGTGGCAGCCCGCTTTCTTTGAGGAGTTTAAGCGCCTGAACGTGTCCAGCTATGTGAACGGCCCCGGTGCATTCCCTGTGGTGGGTCTGCCTCTGGGCCACCTGGTCGCCGGTTATAAAAAGATTGTCACCAAGGGCTACAAGGCCATCCGCGACGAGGCTCAGATTTGGCTGGACCAGCACTATGACCGCATCATGGGTGAGGACGTGCGCAAGTACATGTTCTATTCCGCCGCCGTCATCACCTGCGACGCCGCCATGCTGATGATTAAGCGCTACGGCGACGCGGTTAAGGCCAAGGCCGACGCTTGCAAGGACGCCGCGCGCAAGAAGGAATTGGACACCATGGCGGAGAACCTCTACTGGCTGGTGGAGCACCCCGCCCAGAACTTCTGGCAGGCGCTTCAGGCCGTCATGATGTATCAGGTGTTCTACACCACTGAAACCCAGAACCCCTCCGCCGCTCTGGGCCGTATGGACCAGCTTCTGTGGCCCTTCCTTGAGAAGGACTTGAAGGACGGCGCCATGACCATGGAGTTTGCTCAGGAGCTCATCGACATGTTCTTCCTGAAGGCCAACTGCTTCTATGGCATCGCGCCCGCCGTCGTGGCCGACACCACCGGCGTGGGCAACACTTGGCAGCACACCACCATCGGTGGCGTCGACCCCAAGACCGGAGAGGACGCCTCCAACCCCGTCACCTTCATGATTTTGGAGACGGTGGGCCGCCTGAAGCTGCATGACCCCACCATTTCCCTGCGCTTCAACAAGAACACGCCTGACGAGGTGTGGGACTGCGCCATCGCCACCTCCCGTCTGGTGGGCGGCCTGCCGCTGTACCACAATGACGAAATCGTCGTTCCCTCGTTCCAGAAGGAGCTGGGCTTCTCCCTGGAGGACGCCCGCGATTACGGCGTTATCGGCTGCCAGGAATATGTGGGCTGCGGCAACGACTATCCCGCCCCCAACGGCTGCCATCCGCCTCACGCCTGTGTGTGGTGGGCCACCATTTTCAACATGGCCATCAACAACGGTATCAACCCCTTCAATGGCGAGCAGTCCACCGTGACCACCGATTACCTCTACAACATGACCACCATCGAGCAGGTGCGCGACGCATTCAAGACGATGGCAGTTCATGTGATGAACATGTTTGCCTCCACCCACAACTACGCTGAACATATCTCCCAGTATATGTGTCCGCAGCCCGCTCTGTCCATCTCCATGGACGGCTGCATGGAAAAGGGCGCCGACGTGGCGTGGGGCGGCTGTAAGTACAACTCCTATGGCTGCACCGCCACCGGCTTTGCCACTCTGGCCGACTGCATCAGCACCATCAAGTACATGTGCTTTGACAAGAAGAAGTGCACCACCCGCGAGCTGTACGACGCTTTCATGGCCAACTGGGAGGGCCACGAGGAACTGCGCCAGCAGATTTTGGCCGAGGTGCCTCACTACGGCAACGACGACCCCTATGTGGACATGGAGCTGAAGTGGCTGCTGGATACCTACTATGATATTACCCAGACCTTCTATTCCACCCGCAGCAAGGTCTATAAGGCCGGCCTGTACGGCGCCAGCGACCACATCCGTCAGGGCCGCGTTGTGTGGGCCACCCCCGACGGCCGTAAGACGGGCGAGCCTGTGGCCGACGCCATGAGCCCCGCCCAGAGCCGCGACAAGAACGGCCCCACCGCTGTTCTGAAGTCCACCATCGTGTTCGAGCACGGCCGCTTTATGGACGGCATGGCGCTGAACCTGCGTATGCACCCCTCCGTGCTGAGCAACGACGAGGGTGTGAAGAAGCTGCGTGTGCTGACCCAGACCTATTTTGAGAACGGCGGTATGGAAGTCCAGTATAACGTGGTGGATACCGACACGCTGCACAAGGCGCAGGA
Organism: Oscillospiraceae bacterium; assembly: GCA_022793685.1. Taxonomy (GTDB): domain Bacteria; phylum Bacillota; class Clostridia; order Oscillospirales; family Oscillospiraceae; genus CAKUEI01. The sequence continues at coordinate 8,672 of JAAWDI010000052.1, read as the reverse complement.
GCGTCCTGAGGAGTTTAAGAACCTTGTCGTCCGCATCGCCGGTTACTCCGCTTACTTCGTGGAGCTGGGCCGCGACCTCCAGAACGACATCATTGCCCGCAACGAGAACAAGCTCTGATTTTTGCGTGCACAATAAAGCCGGAGCGCTGCCATTTGGCGGCGCTCCGGTTTTTTGTCGGCGTTGTTTCATACCCAGCGTTGAACAAGCGGCGAACAGCCTGCTTTCCCATGGGCATAGGTCTGGGGTTGGCACACGGCAACGGGAGCAATAAAAGGAGAAATATGAGATTTTTTCTTTACGGGCGCATGAAATTGCATTAGAATAGAGCTGTAGATAGAAATGTCCCCCATTTTGCTGTGACAGATGCCGGATACAGGAGAGAAGGATACAATGAAAAAGAACAGCTTGACCGCAAATGAGCTTTCCGACCTGTGTCTGGAGTTCTCCCTGCTTCTCCATGCCGGCGTGGGGGGAGCGGACGCTCTAAACCTGTTGGCGGAGGGCGAAAATGACGACACGGTCAAAGAGATGCTGTTCGGCGCGGCGGAGCAGGTGGACGCTGGAATTTCCGTGTCCTGCGCCCTGCGTGAAACGAGGGCCTTTCCCTCCTACGTCTGCGGTTTACTGGAGGTGGGCGAGCGGACCGGCCGGACAGAGGAGGCGCTGGCCGCCCTGTCCCACTACTATGAAAGCCGCGCTCAGATGGAAAACCGCATCAGAAACGCGTTGCTCTATCCGGCGGTGATGTTGTGCCTGATGCTGGCGGTCATCGGCGTTTTGCTGGTGAAGGTGCTGCCCATTTTTGACGATGTTTACCGGTCCTTGGGCGGGCGGCTGACCGGCGTGGCGGGCGGCTTGCTGGTTGCAGGGAGGGCCATTGATGCGGCGATGCCTGTTCTTTGGGTCCTGCTGGCCGCGGCGGTGGTGCTGGCGCTTTTGCTTGCGCTGTCGGCGTCCTTCCGGACCAAACTCACCGCCGCATGGCGGAACAAATACGGAGACCGGGGACTGTTCCGGCAGATAAACAATGCACGGATGGCGCAGGCTATGGCCATGGGGATGAGAAGCGGCCTGCCGGTGGAGGAAGCTATTACGCTGGCAGCCGGACTGATGGAGGATTTCCCTGCTGCCCGGCAGCGCTGCCTTGACTGCCGTGCAAGGCTGGATGAAGGTGCCCCCCTGGGCCGCGCCATGGGGGAGGCCGGACTGCTGGAGCCAAGCCAGTGCCGCTTATTGGAGTTAAGCCAGCGCAGCGGCTTTGCCGACAGTGCCATGGAACGCGTTGCCGAACGCCTGAGCGAAGACAGCGGGGCCGCCCTGGAGAACAGGGTGAACAGGGTAGAGCCGGCGCTGGTGCTGGTGTGCTCTATACTGGTAGGGCTGATTTTGCTGTCCGTCATGCTGCCGCTGATGCATATCATGGCGGCCATTGGGTGACGGCATGAGAAGGGGACGAAAAAGAATGGCAGGCGGCGCACTGTCGGCGTTGCTCATACCCGTGGCGGCAGTCGTGGCGGCGGTTGTTTTCTTCACGGCGATGGACAACCTGAATAACGGCTGGTCGTCCGAAGGACGGGCGCAGCTTGAAACGTCTGTTTCCCGTTCCTGTGCAGCCTGCTATGCTGCTGAGGGGCGGTATCCGGAGAGCTTGGAATATTTGGAGCAGCATTACGGCCTGCAGATTGACGGGGAGCGGTATGTGGTGCATTATCATGCGTTTGCATCCAACCTGATGCCGGAAATCACAGTGCTGGAGCGAAAGTGATGAAGAGACAAGCCATCAAACACCATATGAATGGGTTAGCCGCCCTGCTTCTGTTTGGCGTGTTTGCCGTCTGCGTGCTGGCAGTGCTCGTCACCGGAGCGCAGGCTTACAGGCGGCTCACCAAGCGGGACATGGCGGCCTATGACCGCCGTACCTGTATCCAATATATCACGACCCATTTCCACCAGGCCGACGTTCTGGACGCGGTGACGGTAGAGCGGGTGGACGGGACGGACTGCCTCACCTTTGCCGAAGATATTGGAGGGGAGCGTTACACCACCCGCATCTACTGCTATGACGGCTATTTGTGTGAGCTGTTTTCCGCAGATGCGGACGGCGTGGGCCTTGAGGCGGGCGAGCGGGTCATGGAGGCTGACGCGCTTTCCGCGTCCATGGCGGACAGCCTGCTGACCGTGACAGTTACGGTGGACGGGGAGGAGAGCACTTTTTGCCTGTCCCAGCGCAGCGGAGAGGGGGGCGCGGCATGAAGAGCAAAGCGCCCCTTATCCTGATGGAGCAGCTTGTGATGCTGGCGGTGTTTGCGCTGGCGGCGGCGCTGTGCCTTCAAGCCTTTGTAAAATCTGACCAGCTTTCCCGTGGGGCGGAGGCACAGGACAGGGCGGTGGCGCTGTGCCAGTCGGCGGCAGAGGTAATTCGTGCAAACGGCGGGGATTTGCCGGCCGCGGCGGCCGCCTTGGGTCTGACCTATGGCGCTTATGCTGGAGAGAGCCTTGACTTTGAAGCCCACTATAACGGCGACTGGACGCTGTCCAATACCAGAGAATATGACTATTGCCTCCGGGCCGAGAGGGTGGAGGCCGGTATTGCCGGCCTTGGAAGGGCAAAGATTTGGGTCGTCAAAACAGCGGATGGGAGTACGGTGTTTGAATTGGAGGCCGCATGGCAGGAAGAGGTGAGCGCCCGTGATTGAGAAGGAGAAACAGCGCTTTTCTCCACCGGCGGTGGGCGGCAGCGCTCTGCTGGTGGCGTTTGCGGTGCTGTGCCTCACTGTGTTTGCCCTGTTGAGCCTTTCTACCGTTCGGGCGGACGCGCGGTTAAGCGATATTTCCGCCCAAGCGGCGGCGGACTACTATGCCGCTGATTGCAAGGCGCAGGAGATTTTGGCGTGTCTCCGCAGCGGAACTCCTCTGCCGGAAGGCGGGCCGGAAATTACGACGGAAAGTTTGGAGTATCCCGACCACAGCGAGACCGTTTACACCTATGCCTGTGCAATTTCAGAGGAGCAAGAGCTTCAGGTTGAAGTGCGGCTGACAGGAAGCGCCTATACTGTATTGCGCTGGCAGGCGGTGTCCACGGATGGATGGACGCCGGAGGACGACCTGAATGTGTGGGATGGAGCGCTTTCTTGACGACTGGGGAATGAGACAGCAGAGGAGGACTGCACAATGGCAGAGTTGATGAATTATTTGGAGAACGCGGTAAAGGATGGAGCGTCAGACCTATTCTTTGTGGCCGGTGCGCCGGTTACGGAAAAGCAGGACGGCAGCTTGAAGCCACTGGGCGATAAGATGCTTCCGGACGAGACCCGGTGGTTGATTGGGGAAATCTACGAGAAGGCGGGCCGTCCGATAGAGCGCTGTATGGAGAAGGGCGACGACGATTTCTCTTTTGCCGTGCCGGGGCTGGCCCGTTTCCGCGTCAACGCCTACCGACAGCGCGGCTCGCTGGCGGCGGTGGTGCGCATTGTGGCTTTTGAGATTCCCGACTGGCAGGCCCTTCACATTCCCCAGTCGGTTATGGAGCTGGCCGAAGTTCAGCATGGCATGATTTTGGTTACAGGAACGGCAGGCAGCGGAAAATCCACCACACAGGCCTGTATTCTTGACCGCATCAACCGCACCAGAGAGGCGCATATCATCACCTTGGAGGACCCCATCGAATTTCTCCACCGCAACCAGAAAAGCATTGTCTCTCAACGGGAAATTTCCATTGATACGACGGACTACCTTGCAGCCCTGCGTGCCTGCCTGCGCCAAGCGCCTGATGTGATTCTGCTGGGCGAAATGCGCGACCATGAGACCATTCGGACAGCCATGACTGCTGCGGAGACGGGCCATCTTGTAATTGCAACCCTTCACACCAAGGGCGCAGTGAATACCATTGACCGCATTGTGGACGCATTCCCGCCAGAGCAGCAGGCGCAGGTACGGGTGCAGCTGAGTATGGTGCTTCACACGGTGGTGTCCCAGCAGCTTTTGCCTGACCTGAACGGCGGCCGTGTGCCTGCCTATGAAGTGATGCACATGAACAGCGCCATTCGCAGTCTCATCCGAGACGCCAAGACCCACCAAATTGAGGGCGCGGTGGCTGCCGGCAGGGCGGAGGGTATGTTTACCATTGACCAGTCGATGGTGGAGCTGTGCCAACAGGGCCACATCAGCCAAGAGACCGCGTTGGAGTATGCCGTCAACCCAGAACAGTTGAAACGGCGGCTGGGCTGAACGCACTTCATAGAAAAGGATAAAATCGAGTAAAAAACACAAAAACCCCCGAAACGGCCCTATGCCGTTTTGGGGGTTTTTGTGTTTTACCGACAGCCGCTCCTCAAGATGTAGTAGCTTGGCCATAAGTGCCTGTCACAGCAGGAAAATTTCAAATTATTTTTGGGAAAAAAGGTAGACTTTTCCGCTCCACTTTTGGCATTGATGTCTTGCACAAAAGAAGGTGGAAAACGCAGAGGGGCATTTGTGCGCCTTGCACACAAACGACATGCCCCTGACCTGTCGAAGCTATTATACACCCCCTGGGTCAAAAAGTCTACTTTATTCCCCAGTTAACCAACAATTTCATACCAAAAGGGCAAAGCTGCGAGAGCAGTGACGCAAAACTACGGGACTCCCGCTGAAAAGGGGTTGTCAGCCAAGTCGCGGCAATAGGCGGAGTCCCTCGGAGAGAGGGCGCTTCGCCCGTTTTTTTGCGGCCTGGCCGGTAGGAGAAGAAAGGAGGATGCACATGGAGTGGAGCGAGCTGGTGGCGCGCACAGCGGAGGCCGCAGGCTGTACGCTGGACGAGGCGACGCGCCTGCTGATGGCATTTTCCACGGTGCTCACGCAGTCGCTGGAGCAGGAAGACAAAGTGGCGCTGCACCCGGGCGTGGGCGCGTTCGTGGTGAAGGAGACGGGCGGAGAGCCGTTGTCCCAGCACAGGCCGCAGATAACGAAGAGACAGCGGACGGTGATGTTCAAGGCGTCGAACGACCTGAAGAAGCGAATGCGGCAGTCGGACGAGGAGTACCTGGCCATGCTGGAGAAGCTTGGGGCGTGGAAGCAGGTGGAACAGCTGCGTCGGGCGGAAAGCAAGAAAGAGTGTACGGCATAAACGGCCCCTCTCCGCCGGGGGACGCGAAAGATAGATAAAGCAGTAGAAACAATATGTTTTTTCAAGCAAAGTGGGTGAAATCAAAATCATGATACAGCAATCGAGAGAGAAACGGAACCTGCGGGCGCGTGTGACGTCCGCAATTTTGGCGTTTGTGATGGTGGTCGGCGTTCTGCCCGCTATGTCCTTGCGGGCCAGCGCGGCGAGCACTGAGCTGACGCCCACGACGCGCACGCTGAACGGCGGCGATTATACCCTGAAGGGGGGCAACTACACGAATGTTGCCCTGACCACCACGGGTACGACCACCATCCGCGTGGCGGCGGGTACAACTGTACAGATTGATAACCGTACGGCGGGCGGTTCGCCCATCACCGTGTCTTCGGGCACTTTGACACTGGTGGTGGACGGTACGCTTACTGTGTATGGCAAAAATGCCACAGATGGAATTGACCCGACCGGTTCGACGTTTGGTGTGGCTGGCGACATCGGCTATGCAGGCATCAACGTATCGACTGGTAAGACGCTGATTATCAGCGGTAATGGTACAGTCCGAGCCTATGGTGGCGACGCCGGTGACGGCGGCGATTCATGGCCAGAGAGCAACAGCAATAAGGGCGGCGGCCAAGGCGGCGCCGGCGCCGGCGCCGGTATCGGCGGCAACGGCGGCAAGGGCGGCGCTGCAACTGATGCAAGCAAGTCCGAGTACTACGCTTTTGCTGGTGAAAACGGTGCTGCGGCAGGTAATATTACCCTGCTGGGCGGTGTGACTGTTTGGGCCTATGGCGGCGGCGGCGGCAGCGGCGGCGTTGACAGGTTTGGTGACGCGGGCGGTGCAGGCGGCTATCCGGCAGCCGGTATAGGCGGTGGCGGTGGCGGCGGCGCAGAAGCCCACGGCGGCGGCGGCGCAGGCGGCTTCTCCGCAGGCGGTCAAGCGTGGGGTGGTTCCCCTGCTGTGAATGGAGCGGGCGCCAACACGAATGACAAAAACTGGATGCAAACCAGCGGCGGCTACTTCAGTGCTATTCCAATTACTACGGGAACGATCACCACCACCACAAACAGATTTGGCCAAATTGGTGGCGGTGGTGCTGAGGTAGACAACGGGACGACTTACTACGGCGCTAATGGCGGCGCAGGCGGCGCGGGCGGCAACGTCACTATCTCTTGTCTGCCGGGACGTGTGCATGCCTACAACGGCAGTTACATCACCACGGGAATTGGCACGGCCAACATTGATAGCGGCGGCGTGCAGACAACTCAGACGCCTATCTATGCTCAGTTGGGATATAGCCTGAATGCTATGCGCAGTATGGATGTGTATGAGGTGACAGGCCGCGGTACATCTCTTACTTTTATTAAGTATGTGATTACAAATAATGGAACCTCTGCACCGAATGTCAGCAAGAGCAATGTGACCGTTAACAAAACGGTTGCCACAACGCCTTATGGCTTGGGTATCGGTTCCGGTGCAGGCTATACCGAGACCGGCAACGGCACGGTAACTTACGGCTGGGTAGATGTGAATATGTCGACAGTTACCTCTAACCAGACATTGACCCCGCGAACGGACGGGAAGGTTTACCATGTGTTTGGCTCGTCCTCTAATTACAATGTAACAGTTTCTGGAGGTAAGGTGCCTGTCATCTTTGATGAATTAACCATCAATATGCAGGCGAAGAGCGGTTCTGTCAGCGCGGTCAGCGTCGCTTCGGGCGCTGAACTGGTTGCAGAAGTCCGCGGAACGACAAAGCTATACGGCGGCAGCGGCGGCAGCGGTGCGGCCGGAGGGTCGATTACTGGTGGTGAAAGCACGCCTGGCTGGGGGCAGCCCTTAGATGGCGGCAGCGGCGGCGCCGGCGGCGGCGCGGGCATTGCGGTGCCTGTGGGCGCGACCCTCTTGTTGGAAGGCGGCGGCACCTTATATGCCTATGGCGGCGACGCCGGTGACGGCGGCGCTGCAGGCCCAAGAGCGGGCGCTGGTGCTGGCGGCTATCCGGCGGCCGGTATCGGCGGCGGCGGCGGCGGCGCAGGCGGCGGCGGCGGCTGGTACTACAAAACAAATGGCTACGGCTACGGCGGTGGCGGCGGTGGCGGCGGTGGTGCAGGCGCTGGTATCGGCGGCATCGGCGGAGCCGGTGGCACAGGCGGCGGCAGCAACATAGGCGATTTCAATGGATATGCTGGCGATAACGGCGGCACAGGCGGCGGCGCAGGTACTATCACTGTCAACGTTCGCCTGTACGCTTACGGCGGCGGCGGCGGCAGCGGCGGCAATTCCAATGGCGGGCACAGCATGGGCACCAGTTACTTTTCAAACGGCGGAACCAACGGTAACGGTGAAGAGAGTCATGTGTCAGCGTGTGGCGGCGCAAGCGGCGCCGGCGGCTTCTCCGCTGGCGGCAGCGGTTCGTCCAGTGCTGTTGCGTCTGGATATTTCAGCGTGGGCACATATCTGGGAACTGACCCCATTGACAAGGTTTTCTTTGCTCCTGTGGGAGGCTACTCTACGGCAATAGGCAGCGGTGGCACCGATGACACCACTGTCACTGGAAATACGCCAGGCGGCAACGGTGGCGCAGGCGGAGCTGGCGGTGTGCTTATTACCATCATAGACAAGACCTTGACGATGGCTCAAAATGGTTCAAAAATTACCACCAGTACCAGTTCGGCTCAAGGCTATGCCAGCGCCAATACCACTGTTATTAAAAGCCAGGCGACCCAGGGTTACGGCGCAGGCGCAGGCCTTACGGAAACCAACGGCACCATTGTGTTCATGGGCTCTCCCGGCGCACCGACAGACGTGGGTGCGGCCTTGAGCGGAGACTATGGCGAGAAGGTCAAGGTCACATGGACGCCGCCCACGGAAGACGGCGGCAGCGCAGTGACGAGCTATACCATCGTGAGCAGTGAGTTTGGTATCAATGAGACTGTAGTAACGGTGGCGCAGTGTGCGGCAAGCGGCGGGACGCTGAGCTATGAGCTGCTGAACGTACCAGCGAACACGGCGGGCAAATTCGTGGTATATGCGAACAACATCAAAGGTTCTTCCGCGCCGAGCGCGGATAGCAACAGCGTGACGACGAAGGGCACACCGCTGGAGACGCGGGACGTGGAAGCGGAGAACGTGACGACCGGGTCGGACGCGACGGTGCGTGTTTTGTGGGGCGCGCCGGACGTGAGCTATAACAACAACAATATTACGAAGTACCATATTACCTTTACGCCGATAGGCATAGCGAATTCGCTGACGGCAGAGGAGCTGGACTGTATCCAGGAGGAGCAGGAGGGCAGCGGACAGCCGTCAAACGTACCGTCACCGGCGCCGGTGAAGACGGTAACGGTGGCGGCGCTTGACCTGCCGACGAGCGGAGGCCGTTATTATACGAACGTAACGGGTCTGGAGCGCGGAACCGTGTATAACGTGACGGTGAAAGCGGAGAACGGCGCGGGCATTGCGTTGAGCGGCGGTTCGGCCATGGCGGAAACCTATTCCGGGGCTATGGCGCCTGAGGTGACGGTAGAGCGCAGGGATGAGACGGCGAACGACCTGACGGTGACGTGGAC
>JAAWDI010000051.1 GCA_022793685.1 Oscillospiraceae bacterium | reverse complement strand
TGGTGCACCAGTTGTCGTGCCAACGGCATAGCTGGGTAGCTACGTATGGACGAGATAAACGCTGAAGGCATCTAAGCGTGAAACTCCCCCTAAGATGAGATCTCTCACCCCTTGAGGGGTAAGGCTCCAGGAAGACTACCTGGTTGATAGGCCGGAGGTGGAAGCGTGGTAACATGTGAAGCTGACCGGTACTAATAAGCCGAGGGCTTGACCTTACTATGAAGAAATGCAGGCGCTTGCGCGCGGAAGAAACTCTACATTGTTCGGTTTTGAGGGTGCGGCAAGCGCAGCATCCCCATGGCGCGCGCCTTTAGCTCAGTTGGTAGAGCAACTGACTCTTAATCAGTGGGTCCCGGGTTCGAGTCCCTGAAGGCGCACCACGGCCCGTTGGTCAAGCGGTTAAGACGGCGGCCTCTCACGCCGCAAACGGGAGTTCGATTCTCCCACGGGTCACCAAATTTTCTGGAAGGAAAATTTGGATGCCAGAGGAGATTGTATGTCTTGACAAGGCGAAATAAATCCGCCTTGTTGCCGCCGGACTCCTGGCGGGGAAAGAAAAGTAAATTTGGTTTTAACCGTGCAAGCGGTTGAAATATAGTGCGGCAAAGCCGCGCAAGCCAAATCGAAACCCAGCGAAGCGGTTTTGATTTGGAGAGGAGCTGTGACGGCATGAGCGAGCTTTGGCCGAAGGCCGAAGCGAGGGATATGAAGTCCACAGCGACGCAGTCGGTGTTGATTGCGGCGAGGGTCCACCCGTTCCCATTCCGAACACGGCAGTTAAGCTCGCCTGCGCCGAAAATACTTGGCTGGAGACGGCCCGGGAAAATAGGTAGCGCCGACACAAAAAGACGAATCTCTTTGAGATTCGTCTTTTTGCTTTATATGACGGAGGCCAAGCTATGGAGTATGCCAATATAAAAGCAGCAACATTTCTGCACCGGCCAAACCGCTTCATTGCTGAAGTGGACTTGAGCGGGAAAACTGTAATATCACATGTAAAAAATACGGGACGTTGTAGGGAATTGCTCATCCCCGGCGCCCCTATTTACATACAGGATTTTGGCGAAGAGCATGCAGGCCGTAAAACCCGCTATGATTTAATCGCAGTGGAGAAGAACGGCCATTTAATCAACATGGACGCTCAAGCACCCAACAAGGTATTCGCTGAATGGGCAATGTCACAGGAGGATGGCTGCTCATGGCGGGGGGAGGTGACTTGGGGCAGTTCACGGTTTGATTTTGCATGGCAGCGCGGCGAGGAACGTGGATTTATAGAGGTGAAGGGGGTCACGTTGGAGCAGGACGGTATAGCCCTTTTTCCAGATGCACCCACAGAACGAGGCGTCAAGCACCTCAGAGAGTTGAAGCGTGCTGTGGAGGAAGGCTTACACGGAGGCGTATGCTTTGTGGTGCAGATGGCAGAGGCAAAGACGTTTCGCCCCAACGACATGACACACCCAGAGTTTGGCACGGCCCTGCGGGATGCGGCGCAGGCAGGTGTGGAGCTTACGGCACGCTTATGTGCGGTTGCGCCAAGCAGCTTGGTGTTGGGAAGGACAATTCCAATCGAGTTGTAGCTTTTTGAACCCACATGCGTAAGTGTGAGTCAATTTTATATAGCAAATAAGCAATGGAAAAGGTCTGAAATCATATCGATTTCAGACCTTTTTTGTTGTTGAATGACAATTCAATATAAGGTATAATGAAAAAAAGAACAAAGCAGGGGAGCGAGAGCGTTAAGATGAAAAAGAAAAATGTGGTTGGCGTTGTGCTGGCAGTTGCCTGTCTGGCAGCATTTTATTTCCTGCCGGGTGTGGAGGGACTGAGCCATACAGGTATGACGACCATTGGAATGTTAATCTCTTTCCTTATTTTGCTGATATTTGAAGCGCTGCCCATGGTGGTGACCTGCTTTCTCTTTCTGGGACTCATGCCGATTTTGGGCGTGACTCCCAATTTTTCCGGCGCGCTGTCCGGATTTTCCAACCAGGTGGTATTTTTCATTTTGGCGTCTTTCGGCATCGCGGCCGCCTTCACGGAAATCCCGCTCTCGAAGCGAATTCTCAAGGGTTTGATGAAGGTGTTCGGCAAAAATGTAAAGAGTATGCTTTTTGCCATGATGCTGTGCGCGGCGCTGCTGTCGTCTGTTGTGTCTAACGTTCCCACCTGCGCTATTTTTATGGCCATCGGGCTTAACTTTTTGGAGGTCTACACAGACGCGGACGAAAAAAAACGCACCGGCCGCGCTTTTATGATTGGTATCCCCGTGGCCAGCATGATTGGCGGCATGATGACGCCGGCGGGCAGCTCTATCAACCTGCTGGCCATCGGCCTTTTGGAGGACTTCACCGGCGCGACCATCTCTTTCATCCAGTGGATGGCGATTGGTATTCCGCTGACGGTGCTGGCTCTGCCGGTAGCCTGGTGGCTCATTGTCAAGGTGTATAAGCCGGTGGAGCTGCCTCAAAGCGCGGTGCGCGGCTTTGGGGAAACGCTGGATGTACCCCCTAAAATGGGAAGCAAAGAAATCAAGGTGCTGGTCATCATGGCGGTGATGATGGTGTTTTGGGTACTTTCCTCGTGGATTCGCAGTATCAATGTCATGGTGGTGGCGCTGCTGGGCTGTACCGCTATGTTTTTGCCCGGCATTCAAGTGTTGGAAATCAAAAAATTTCTGCGGGAAAACAGCTGGGACTCCTTCTTTCTGAACGGCGCGGTGCTCTCCCTTGGCGCGGCTATGGTCACCAACGGCGTCAGCGCGTGGATTGGCACCCTGATGCCTTCGCTCCAGCTTTCGCTGCCGCTGCTCATTGCCTTTACAGCGGTGTTGGTTTTCGTTTTGCTGATTCTCATTCCGGTGGCGCCCTCTCTGGTCACTATTATGACGCCGCCGCTCATCGCGCTGGCCACCGCTGCCGGAGTCTCACCCACCGTCATTATTATGGCGCTTGCCCTGTGTGCCTGCAACTGTTACCTCCTGCCGTTGGATACGGTCACCCTGCTGACCTATGGCACAGGCTACTATTCCATGACTGATATGGCAAAGAGTACCCTGCCGCTGCAAATTTGGATGGTCGTTATCATCAGCATTTGGCTGTCCGTGATGGGCAAAGTAGTCGGTCTTATTTGAGTATAAAAGCGCCCTGTCTGTTTGGCAGACAGGGCGCTTTGCTGTTTTTTCAGTTACATTTCCCGGCGGCCCTCCAGTGCGCGGCTGAGGGTGGCGTCATCGGCAAATTCCAGATGACTGCCCACCGGAATGCCATAGGCCAGACGGGTGACCTTTGCGCCAAAGGGCTTCAGAATGCGTGAAAGGTACATGGCGGTGGCTTCGCCCTCCGTGTCCGGGTTGGTGGCCATGATGACCTCCTCCACGCCGCCGATGGACACCCGTTCCAGCAGGGATTTGATATGCAGGTCATCCGGCCCCACATGGTTCATGGGGGAAATGACCCCATGGAGCACATGGTAAAGCCCGTTATATTCACGGGAACGCTCCATGGCGACCACGTCTTTCGGCTCGGCCACCACGCAGATGGTATGCCCGTCGCGCTTGGGGCTTTGACAGATGGGGCAGGGGCCGTCGCTGTCGGTCAGGTTTTGGCACACCGGACAGCAGTGGATAACAGTTTTTGCGTTCATGATGGCATTGGCAAATTCTCTGGTCTGCTCTTCCGGCAGAGAGAGTACAAAGAAGGCCAGCCGCTGGGCGGATTTGGTGCCGACTCCGGGCAGACGGGCAAATTGCTCCACCAGCTTTTCCAGCGCGGGGGGAAAGAAGGTCTGCGCCATATCAGCACCCCCGCAGGGCGGCGATGGCAGCGGGAATATCCTCCGCGCCGTACACCGCACTGCCCGCAACCAATACGTTTGCCCCCGCGTCCACACAGAGCCTCGCCGTTTTGACGTTGACGCCGCCATCTACTTCCAACAGGCAGTTCGGGTTGTGCCGGTCAATGAGTGAGCGAACGCCGCGGATGGTGTCTAACTGTTCCTCCATGAAGGCCTGTCCGCCGAAGCCCGGCTCCACCGTCATCACCAGCACCATGTCCAACTGCTCCAGATAAGGGAGAATGGCCTCCGCCTTGGTGATGGGGCGCAGCGCCACGGCCTTTTTGACCTTGTGCTCGTCCATGATGCGGAGCGCCTCTGCGATGTGCTTCGGCCCGGCGGCCTCAAGGTGAATGGAGAGCAGGTCAGCGCCCGCGTCGGCAAAGGCGGCCACATAGCGGGCGGGGTCGTCAATCATCAGGTGAACGTCCAAAAACATCTTGGTGGCTTTCCGCAGGGACTTGACCACCGGCACGCCGATGGTGATGTTGGGCACAAAATGGCCGTCCATCACGTCCACGTGCGCCCAGTCGGCGCTGGAGATTTTTTGGAGGTCGCGCTCCAGGTTGGCAAAATTGGCGGAAAGGATAGAGGGTGCAATCTTAATCATAAATTCATCCCCATTTCAGGAAAAATACAGCAGGACATGGTAGGATACACGGCAAAGAGGCGCCACACCGGACGCCGCGGCGCGGCATAGGATACAGCAAGCGGCATGAGGGAACTCCCTTGGGTGTACCGGGAGCGATGTGCGCCGGTAAAAGCCGGCGCCGGCCCGTTCCCGCCGGACGCGGCGCACAGACGTCCCGCGCCCGCCGCATTTCAAATAGATGTCTGCCGCCGGGGTATATGCTCCGGCGGCAGACCATAAAATCAGGTATAGTCAGCGGTCATAACCTCTTTGGCCTCATAGCCCTTTTGCTTCAGGGAGGAAAGAATCTGGGCCTTATGAGACTGTCCGAAGGCCTCCAACGTAACCCGAAGCTCCACGCCGCTCTGGCGGTTGATGTTGACGAACTGATTGTGTTCCAGCTTGATGATATTACCGTTTTCCTCCGCCACGATGCCTGCCACCTTCAGCAGCTCGCCGGGACGGTCGGGCAGTTGCACCGAGAAGGTGAAGATGCGGCCCCGACTGATGAGGCCGTGCTGCACCAGCGAGGACATGGTAATCACGTCCATGTTGCCGCCGGAGAGGACAGGCACCACGTTCTTGCCGTGGAAATCCAGATGCTGAAGGGCGGCGATGGGCAGAAGTCCGGCGTTTTCCACCACCATCTTATGCTTCTCCATCATGTCAAGGAAAGCCTCTACCAGTTCCCTGTCGTCGATGGTAATAATTTCGTCCACATTTTGCTGGATATAGGGGAAAACCAAGTCGCCCGGTGTTTTGACGGCCACGCCATCGGCAATGGTGTCCACGCTGGGGAGTGTGACGACGTGCCCCGCCTCGATGCTGGCCTTCATGCTGGCCGCGCCCGTTGGCTCCACGCCGATGACCCGCACGTTAGGGTTGAGGAGCTTTGCCAAAGTGGACACGCCTGCGGCCAGTCCGCCGCCGCCGATGGGGACAAGAATCACGTCCACATCGGGGAGGTCCTGAAAAATCTCATAGGCGATGGTGCCCTGTCCGGTGGCCAGAGTCAGGTCATTGAACGGATGGACATAGGTGAGCCCCTCTTCCTCGGCCATTTTTGCGGCCAGCTCGGCGGCGTCGTCAAAGACCTCGCCGTGGAGCACCACCTTGGCCCCGTAGTCCTT
>JAAWDI010000050.1 GCA_022793685.1 Oscillospiraceae bacterium | reverse complement strand
GTCTTCGGAACCACAATCCGACGCGTTAACCAACTACGCTATACCCACCATAAAGACCGGAACGGCATCCATTCCGAATGGTACGCCAGAAGGGACTCGAACCCCCGGCCTACTGCTTAGAAGGCAGTTGCTCTATCCAGCTGAGCTACTGGCGCGTATGGAGCGGGTGATGGGAATCGAACCCACGCGACCAGCTTGGAAGGCTGGGATTCTACCATTGAACTACACCCGCACGGGGACTGCCGCCCACAAATGTCGGCTCTGGTATGTTAGCACAGCTTTGTGCGATTGTCAATCTTTTTCTTTCCCCTTGATTCCCTAAAACGGGACAAGACCCGCATCTTGTAATTTTTCTCCATTTCCACTATACTGTTTTTAGACGATTCAAACGAATGGCACGGAGGAATCACTATGATGTTACGCTTATGCCGCCGTTTTGCTGCCTTGGGCCTTGCCGTTGTTCTGCTGCTCACAACCGCGTCAGCTGCCTTGTCCAGCGAGCATAATGTGCTCTATACCTCGGAGTTCCCCGACTGTGCGCTGGAGGAAATCGGAGATTGCCTTGGCGCAAAGCTGGAGCGCACCACCCTCACAAGCTTGACTGACCGTGACCTTGATAATTTTGAAGAGGCAATCAACCTGTTCTCTCTTTCCCTGTTCCAGTCCCTATGCCGCTATTGTAAAGATACCTATGGCATTACCGTCACCGTACGTTTTTGTGACCCTGACGGTTCCGGCGCTTCCGCCTATACCCTTTTCGACCCGGACGGCGAGGTCGGCGACCCCTTTATCGGCTTTGAATTTTTCCTTTTCCCCCATGGCAGCGTCTATTACGGCTCCGGCATCTCCGTGAGCACTTACCTCCATGAATTCACTCATTTTGTTCATATGGTTTTGGAAGACCAAGGTAAGGCGGACAGTCTGGAAAGCGCCTTCAGGCAGTTAAATGGAACCTACCCCTACAATGAAAATTATCTCTCCTCCAATCGGGATTGGAACGCCCGCGGGTCTCAGTTTTTCTACCGGCAGTACGGCACGGCCAGCCTCTATGAGGACGTCGCCACACTGATGGAGGGCGTGGCCGACCACGGAGACGGCTACACCGCCATGCTGAACAGCAAACCCGTCTGGCGGGGCAAATACGCCGCCCTGTCCTCCTCCCTGCGCACGGCCTTTGCACCCGCTCAATCCGCTCCCTTCCTCTCCCTGCTCGACGCGGACGAGCCTTCCCCGTGGGCGGAGGAGGCCCTCGGCCGGGCGCGGCAGCTCGAACTGCTGGACGGTACGCTGGACGGCGCTTACGGCAAAAGCATCACCCGGCTGGAATTCTGCTGGCTGGCGTCAGACCTGTTGGAAGCAATCTGGGGGGAACGTGCAGAAACCCACCTTCAACGTTCCGGGTACGACCTGAGCCGCTATACCTTTACCGATGTGGACGACAGCGCGGTGTCCGTCATGGCGGCGCTGGAGGTCGTAAGCGGCCGGGGCAATGGACGCTTTGACCCCAACGCTCCTATCAAACGCTCCGAGGCTGCTCGACTGCTGGCACTCACCGCCGCTGCACTGGGCGGGCAGGAGGTCTTTGACGGCGCAGGAACGCCCCGCAGCTTTTCCGACCGCGCCGCTTTCCCTGCCTGGGCTGCGGCTTCCATCGACCAACTCTCCGCCGCGGGCGTTATGAACGGCGTTGGAACGAATTTCGACCCGAACGGCAGCTATACCAGAGAGCAATCTGTCACCAGCCTCATCCGTCTTTACGATTATCTGGCAGCCTGACGCCGCTTCACCAAAGAGGAGGAACATACCATGAGGGAGAAAGCATTGGAGCTTCTGAAGCAGTATAATGAGAACGAGGCCCTTGTCCGCCACGGCATGGCGGTGGAGTCCATCATGCGCTATTTTGCCGCGCGGGCGGGCGAGGACGTGGAATATTGGGGGGCCGTCGGCCTGCTCCACGATGTGGATTATGGGAAGTATCCGGAGGAACACTGCGTAAAGTGCGTGGAGCTACTTCAGCAAGCGGGCTACGATGAGGATTTCATCCACGCGGTGGTGTGCCACGGCTATGGATTGGTCACCGACGTAAAACCGGAACGGTACATGGAAAAGGTGCTCTATACGGTGGATGAATTGAGCGGGCTTATCACGGCGGCGGCCATCATGCGCCCTTCCCGCTCGGTGATGGATTTGGAGGTCAAAAGCGTAAAGAAAAAATTCAAGGACAAGCACTTTGCCGCCGGGGTTGACCGCAGCGTCATTCTGAACGGCTGTGAAATGCTGGGCATGGAGTTGGACAATGTGATTGCCATGTGCATCGAGGGGATGCGGGAACGCCACGAGGAATTGGGGCTTTAATCCATTTCCCTTCTTCCCTTTCAAAAGCAAAAGCAAGCAATGCGCCTTCGGGTATTTAATCCCGAAGGCGCATTGTGCTTTATGAAGGGCACTTATACTTTTCGCTTAAACAGTCCGTGTCTGTTGCAATAGGCATACAACAGTCTGATTCGGCTGCATTTGAAGCGGGCTTCCGCGCTCCCCTCCGGGTACAGTTTGACCACTTGCAAGCCGTTATCTCCGACGGCAGCAAGAAAAGAGATGTAATGCTCCTTTGTCATAGGATGAGAAAGCGTCACATAATACTCATCCTCCACCGGCTCCAGCATCAGTTCATGGGACAGGTCGGGCGTCTCTTCCTCCAGCGCCGGCAGGGCAACGCCGCAGCAGGAAACCACAGCCTCTCCGGTGCTGTTGATGATGTTCCCGCACACGGGGCAGACATACCATTTCGTTTTCACCATATTGGCTGACCGGTTGCGGTTTGTGACCGCTTCCCCCGCCAACAGCTCCATGACAGAAATATCAAGCGCCTTTGCCAGCGGCTCAATCAGCGTAATGTCAGGGTACCCTTTTCCTGTCTCCCATTTGGAAACAGCCTTATCGCTGACACTCAGCTTCTGCGCCAGCTCTGACTGGGTCATTTTGCTGCCCTCTCTCAGCTTTTTTATCATAGCCCCCGTCACATATCGGTTCATCTTTTTCCCTCCTTCAGCGCGTCCAGCATACCATGACCCTTTCCTTTTCACAACCTACGCTGCGTAGAGACACGCTACTCCGATTGGAAAAATAATTTTTTGCGTTTATTTTTCCGGAATTTCCTTCGTATGCCTTGCGCGAGCGGCGGCATCCTAAAAAGGAAAATCATCCAAACGGAGGAACCCGCCTATGGCCCAACTTTTCTGGTATTTTCTTTTTTACAGCTTTATGGGCTTTCTGCTGGAACAGCTCTATGCCGCTGTCACTCACGCGCCCAATCAAGCCCGAAAATGCTTTCTTTTCCTGCCCCTGTGCCCCGTTTACGGCTTCGGCGCCCTCGCTATCCTCATTCTGCCCCAAGCAGTACGCGCCCATCCTGTGGCGCTGTTCCTTTACGGCGCAATGTCGGCCACAGCGGTGGAATACGCCGTTGATTTCCTCTATGACAAGGTGTGCCGCGTCCGTTTCTGGGATTACACCGGCCTGCCCGCCAACCTGAACGGACGGGTCTGCCTGCTCTTTTCCTTTTTCTGGGGCTGCCTCTCCCTGCCCCTGTGCTATCTGGCCCACCCGCTGGTGGAACGCATCGCGCCGCCTCTTCCCCTGTTGATGCCCGTCGCCTGCCTGCTTCTGGCCGACGGCATCGTCACCGCCGCCCTGCTGCGCCGCCACCGCACCACCGCCGTTCTGTGCTGGCGCCGCTGGGAAACGCAAAAGCGCGTATAAAAAACAGGGGACAAATGTCCCCTGCTTTTTATAGCTTTTTCAGTTCTTCCAGCGTCGCGTCAATATCCTTTTTGGGAATGTAGGTCTTGGTCAGCTCAATCACTTGCGTCAGCGTCAGGCTGCCTGCCGAGCGCACCAGAGGATGCTTCAGCCACTTGCCAAACCGTTTCTCCAGTACAGCGCGGGATTTGGGGTCGTTCAAAAGCTGGGCCGCCGTGATGCGGCCTCCCATCAGGTCCATTGCGTTCACCTCCATGGTTATCCTATGCGCACGCCCCAAAAAAGAGCCACAGGCCGTAAATATTCCGCCCGCCGACGGGGCATACTGTGGATAGACCCGCAAAGGAGGTATATGAAAATGGATAAGAGCAAAAACCCCAGCATTCAGTGCTCTGTGACCAGCTGCGCCTATCACTGCAAGGCTCAGGAGTACTGCACCCTGCCTGAAATCAAGGTTGGCTGCTGCGAGAACAACGTGGGCAACTGCCAGGAGACCAAGTGCAACTCCTTCAAACTGGGCGACCACGGCACCTGCTGCACCGGCTAAACAATCACAGTGAAATAAGAGGCAGACCGTTCTTGACGGCCTGCCTCTTATTTTTACAGCTTCAGTCCCGTAAAGCCCATAAACACCATGGCAATCAGGCCGAAGGTGACCAGCGCGATGGGCATTCCTTCAAACGCCTTGGGGCATTTCGTCTCCTGCAAGCGGGCGCACACCGCCGCAAACAGGATGGAGCAGAAGGTGAAGCCCAGCCCCGCAAACAGGCCGAAGGTGGCCGCGTCAAAGGGGGAATAGTTGGCGTTCGTCACCATCAGCGCCGCTCCGAGGACGGCGCTGTTGGCCGTCAAATAGGGCAAACGTCCCTTCCACCACTCATAGCGGCCGGGGCTTCGCTTGAGGATGCGCCCCACAACGGACAAAAGTCCGGCAATCAGAATAACATAAAGGAACGTACGCAGGTATTCAAGCTGATAGGGCACCAAAATCAGGCCGTTCAGCAGACAGCAGAGCAAACTGGTCACACAGGTGAACGCTGTCAGCACAAGGCCGGTGACCGCCGCATTTTTGACCGTTCGGGTACCGCGCAGAATGGGCGTGATGCCCAAAAGCCGTATAAAGACCACGTTTTCCACCAGCAGGGCGGAAAACACCACCGACAAGAACCCGCTCAAGCTCACGCCTCACGCGCCCCCTTTTTCCGAATTGGGCGGCGGGGCCGCTTTTGTTCGGCAGTCTCTTGCCGCGGCGTCTTTTGCCTGGCTTTTCCCCACTGGAGCAGCGCCAGCAAAGCCGCCAGTAGCAGCAAGCCGCCCGCCGGTTGGGTCAGAATACGCACCTGCGGCAGAACGCCCTTCAAAATGGGAACGTCCCACAGCGTCCCGCTGCCGAACAGCTCGCGCAGCGCGCCCAACACGCAGATTGCCCCCGTGAAGCCAAGCCCCATGGCAATACCGTCCATGGCGGCGTAAATGGGCAGGTGTTCCGGGGCAAAATCTCCGGTGCGGGCAGGCAGAATAGAGCTGACCGCAATCAGAGGCAGATAAATGCCCAATTCCTGCACAAGGTGCGGGAAAAACGCCGCCATCAGCAGCTCTGCCGCCGCCGTAAAGGTGGCGACACACAGGGTGCGGGTGATGTTGTGGTGCCGCTTCGGCACCACCTTGCGCAGCATGGAAATCAGCAGCTCCGCTCCCGTGAGAACGAACGTCGTGGCAAGCCCCATGCTCAAGGCCGTTCGCAGGCTGCTGCCCGCCATCAGGAACGTACACAGCCCCAAATAGAGCACCAGAACAGGGTTCTCCCGCAGCAGGCCGTCCCGGAATATCTCCTTGACCCGCCGCTTCTCCGGAATAAAATTCCGCTTTGCCCATGCCTTGAACCACGCCGGAAAACGTCTTGGGTCGGGCAGCTTTTCCGGCCAGTGGGAGGCTGCAGGCGCGGGCTTGGCCGCCGAAGCCGGCTTCTTCGCCGCAGCAGCCTTATTATTCTTCGCCTTCTTCGCCAACCTGCAACCCTCCCTCCGTATCCAACTCACTCATCACCCGCAATGCCCGGTTCACGCCGTCAGTCACCGCCTGCGAAGTGGTGGTGGCTCCTGTTATGCCGCTTACCGTGGCATAGTGGATAGTGCCGGAACGTCCCACATACTGCTGCATATGGTCGCCGCTGTCCGCCTGCTCCGCCCAGTCTGGGTCGTCATTGTGGCTTTCGATGGCGGCACCCGTCACCTTGCCGTCGGTGTCCACACCCACCATCAGCACCATGGCCCCGCCAAAGCTGTCTACCTGCACCTCAATGCAGTAACCCATTAGGGTCGCGCCGCTGTAACCCGCATAAATTGACCGGGCCAAATCATGGCTGTATGGCGTCTCGCTGAAGGTCTGCGCCCCCGGCATGACGCGGGCGCAGTAAAGCTCCCGGTCGCTCTGGGTGTGGCGGTCTACCAGCCCCTGCGTGGCCACGGACAACACCGTCAGCAACACCAGCGCGAAAGCCACCACGGCGGCGGCCCAGCGGCGATACCACAGCCATGCCAAAAGCTGCTTGCGCCGGTCGGGAGGCGGCGTTTCCTTGTGGTCCCAAGGGGGGTCCATCCTCCGGTCTTTATTCATCCAGTCGCGCCCCCTCTCCGCCGTCATCCATCAGGCGTATTTCTCCCTTGCCCTTACCGGGACGGGCGGCCTTATCCAGAAGCCACACGCACAGGTTCATAAAGAGAATGGCAAACCCCACCCCTTCGCGCCATGCGCCGCAGTTGCGGAGAAAGACCGTCATCACGCCGCAGCCGACGCCATAGAGCCATTGGCCGCCCGGCGTCACCGGAGAGGTCACCGGGTCGGTTGCCATAAACAGCGCGCCCAGCAGCAGGCCGCCGGTCAGCAGGGAGTAGAGCATCCACTGCACTGGGTCGTTCCCCTTGTTCCAAATCAGGGAAAGCACCGCCACCGTACCCAAAAAGGAAGCGGGAATCCGCAGGCGAATGTCCTTCCGCAGCAGGAGGTACAACCCGCCCGCCAGCAGCATGAGCGCAGCAGTCTCGCCCAGCGCACCGCCCCGCTGGCCCACCAGCAGTTCCCGAATGGTCACCGTAGGCAGAGCGCCCGCACGCATGGCGGCCATAGGCGTGGCGGAGGTCACCGCATCGGCGGTGGAGCCAAGCCCCGGCCACTGCATGGCGGCCGTCCAACGGCTCATGAGCACCGGAAATGAAAACAGGAATACCCGCCCCGCAAGGGCGGGGTTCAAGAAGTTTTTGCCCAGTCCGCCATACAGGTTCTTCACCACCAAAATCGCAAAGGCGTCCCCCAGCAGCACCATCCAATAGGGGGCCGACGCGGGCAGGGTCATAGCCAGCAAAAGACCGGTCACCATGGCGCTGCCATCCCGCCATGTCTGCCTCCTTCTGACAATATTGCAGTAGAGCGCCTCGAAAAAGGCGCTGGCCGCCATGCTCATGATGGCAAGAATGAGCACCCGTGGCCCAAAGAAGTAGGTCGCCACACCCAAGGCGGGAATAAGCGCCAGCAGAACGTCTGTCATTTTCCCGCGAACCTTGTTCCTTCCTCCGGAAAGCAGGTCGCTCACTATTTTTCCGACCTTTGGACGGGGCAAGGACCGGAGTCGCTTCCGCTTCATTGCCCCTCCTCCTTTCGGCTCATCCACTCATGCAGGGGAAGCTCTGCCGGGCAGACGGCGCTGCAAGCGCCGCAGCTTACACAGGCCTCCCGGCCGCCCTCTTCGCCCGTCCGCGCATACAGGGGCAGCAATCCCATGGGACAGGCGCTGACACACTCGCCGCACCGGATACACACGCTCTTGCCCCGCCTGGGGTGGGAACCGGCAACCCGAAGCACCACCACGGCGGCGGTGTCCTTTTCCACAACCGCGGCATTCTTTTCCACCGCGGAATCTTCATCGTGAATGACCCGCCCCCGCATGGGGCCGCCCAAATAGGTCTTTACCAGCTCTCCGCGCAGACCGTCCGTGGAGTCCGGCAGTTCCCGAACGGGCATCCCAATGGGCGCCAGCAGGTTCCGGGGCTTGACCACAGCGGTGCCGGTGACGGTAACGATGCGGTGGGTAACGGGCCGCCCCTCCACCACCGCGTCATAAACGGCGGCGGCTGTCGCCACATTGAACACCACGCAACGCACTGCGATGGGGTTGGCGCCCAGCGGTACCTGCCGTCCCGTCAGCACGCCGGTCAATATCCGCTCTTCTCCCAGCGGATAGCGGCGGCGCAGGGTTTTAATGGTTACACCGTGCTCCCCCAAGGCTTCCCGCTCCGCTTCCAAGGCATTCACGGCGTCCAGCTTATCTCCTGCCACGGCGATGATTGCCCGCTTCACGCCAAGGGCCTGCCGCAGCAGGTCTGCGCCCCCCACCACCTTGTCGGGCTGTTCCAGCATCAAGCGGTGGTCGGCGGTATGCCATGGGTCGCACTCCACGCCGTTGACAATCAGGGTATCCACCGGCGCGGCGGCGGCGGCCACCAGCTTTTTATGGGCGGGCTGCCCGTCGCCGGAGGACATGCCGACAATTCCGGCGTTCCGCATGACCACCGCAAGCTGGCGGGCGTTGGGCGCATGGCTTTCACTCCACGGGAACAACTCCGGACAAACGCTGTCTTTCCCGTCGTTCCGAAGCACAACCTTTTCCTCTGTCACCAATTCCACCGTACCGGACACAGAGGCATGCAGCGCCACGTCATCTTCTCCCACAGGCTCGGCAATG
The DNA here is from genome assembly GCA_022793685.1 of Oscillospiraceae bacterium. GTDB lineage: Bacteria > Bacillota > Clostridia > Oscillospirales > Oscillospiraceae > CAKUEI01. Next base: position 6,872 of record JAAWDI010000050.1, on the reverse strand, counting down.
CACTGGCCCAGCGTCACCCGTGCACCGTTTGACACAACACAGCGCCTCCCCTTCAGCATAAGCTGTACCTTCCGGGGCGGCATGTCAGGAGAGGCAACGGCCTTGCGCCTTGTGGTTTCCTTGTGGCCGGCAGGATGGCTTCCGCCAAAAAACCTTGCGTACATAGTTCACCTCACCGCGTTTTCCACCGTCTTTTGACGTATTTCAATTCATTGACTAAAAATTATACCATATAATACAGCAATATGTAAAGTCCGGCATTTTACGGCCGCTTTTATCCCTTTGCGCGGATGATATTGCCTGTCGAAAGCTCACAGAAACCTTGATAAAAAACACAGAACACGCTACAATCGTCTAAAAGGGGGTGAGGGGATGGCAAGTTTTACAGATATTTTCTTAGACGTTACGAAAGATGGTCATAAAATTCCAAGAGAAAACTATTTACCCCAAGGCAAGTATCCAATTATTGACCAAGGGCAGGAATACATTGCCGGGTATTCAAATGAAGCAAGCGGATTATATAAAAACGTCCCTGCCATTATCTTTGGCGACCATACGAGAATTGTAAAATATGTTGATACCCCTTGCTTTCTTGGTGCCGATGGAGTGAAATTGTTAAAGGCCAAGGCTCCTGATGCCAACACAAAATATCTATACTATGCCCTCAGTCACGCTCGAATTCCAAATACAGGCTATAATCGACATTTCAAGTGGCTAAAAGAGGTCAATATTAGGTTGCCTGAAAAGAATGAACAGCAACATATTGTCTCTGTGCTCGACATACTCACCGGTTTGATTTCTCTGCGCAAACAACAGCTTGCTAAACTGGATGAGCTGATAAAAGCCAGGTTTATCGAAATGTTTGGGGACCCAGTAGAAAACGATAAGAATTGGCCAGTCCAGCCATTGATTTGCCTTGGGGAGCTAAACCGAGGCGTATCTAAAGCTCGTCCAAGAAACTCACCTGATCTCCTTGGCGGTAAATATCCACTTATCCAAACAGGTGAAGTTGCAAATGCAGGGACTTACATTACCACTTATGAGAGCACCTACTCTGAAAAAGGGTTATTGCAGAGCAAAATGTGGCCTAAAGGAACGCTATGTATTACCATAGCGGCGAACATAGCACAAACGGCCATTCTCGCTTTTGATGCCTGTTTTCCGGATAGTGTAGTTGGGTTTGTTGCGGGGACAAAAACAAACGCTTTTTTTATTCATTTCTGGTTCAAGTTCTTTCAAAAGATACTGGAAGAACAGGCGCCGCAAGTAGCACAAAAAAACATCAATCTGAAAATATTGAGTGGGTTGCAGGTTATTGTCCCGCCGTTGGCCCTCCAAACTCAATTTGCTGCCTTTGTTGAGGCCACCGAAAAATCAAAAATGGCAGTGAAAAAGAGCCTTGAAAAGCTGGAAACCCTGAAAAAATCCTTGATGCAGGAATATTTCATGTGACAAGCCTAACAAAAAATTGCTTATAAGCGGGCGGTTATCCATGATGGGTAACCGCCTTCATTGCTATTTTAATGAACAACCCTGCAAAACAGCCGTTTCAGCACCGCCGCTTATTGACAAACGCCCGTTTTCTCGGTAAACTGATTTTTAATCCTAAATTCTGCCCGCGGCCATGTCACGGCACAAGGAGGTTGCTCACCGATGGAAATGAGAGGTTCCCAAATTTTGATGGAATGCCTGCTGGAGCAGGAGGTCGACACCGTATTCGGCTACCCCGGCGGCACCATCCTAAACATTTATGACGAATTTGAAAAGCACGGCTATAAGGAGCGCATCCGCCACATTCTCACTGCCCATGAGCAGGGCGCGTCCCACGCCGCCGACGGCTATGCCCGCTCCACCGGAAAGGTGGGCGTGTGCTTCGCCACCTCCGGCCCCGGCGCGACGAACCTGACCACCGGCATCGCCACCGCTTATTACGACTCCTCCCCCGTGGTGTTCATCACCTGCAACGTCAGCGAGAACCTCATCGGAAAGGACTCGTTTCAGGAGGTTGACATCACCGGCATCACCATGCCCATCACCAAGTGCAACTTTTTGGTGCGTAATGTGGACGAGCTTGCGGACACGGTGCGGGAAGCTTTTGCCATCGCCCGTTCCGGCCGCCCCGGCCCTGTGCTGATTGATATTGTCAAGAACGTCACCGCCGCCACGGCGGAATTTGCCTCCCTCCCCCGTGACCAGCACCCCGCCAGCGGCAAGCTGGCCGCCTTGCTTCGCCGGGCGTCTCACGACCTGAAAACACCGGAGCCTGACCACGGCGATATTCAAACCCTGCTTGACATGATTGAGCAGGCGGAAAAGCCGCTGGTGCTGGTGGGCGGCGGCGTCATTCGCAGCAAGGGCGCTGTGGACGAGTTCCGCAGGTTTTTCGAGCGGCTGAACGCCCCCGTGGCCTCCACCATCATGGGCGGCGGCGCCTGCCCCGGCAGCCATGCCCTTTTCACCGGCATGATTGGAATGCACGGCTCCCACGCCTCTAACATGGCATCAAAGGAGTGCGACCTGCTCATTGCCGTGGGCTGCCGCTTCTCCGACCGGGTGGCTACCGACCCGTCCGTCTTTGCGCCCAACGCCAAAATCGTACAGATTGACATTGACCGGGCGGAAATCGACAAAAACGTCAAGACCGACCACCACATCATCGGCGACGCGCGGCGGGTGCTGGAACTTCTGAACCAGTCCCTCCCCGCCCACGATTACCCCGCATGGAAGGAATGGGTATTCTCCCATAAGGAAGCGCCGCTGAAAAAGGACGGTATCCTGCACCCCCACGAAATTCTGGAGACCATTCAGGCGCTCACGGACGGGGACGCCATCATCGCCACCGACGTGGGGCAGCATCAGATGTGGTCCGCCCAATATTACCACTTCTCCCGTCCGGGGCAGCTTATCACCTCCGGCGGCTTTGGCACCATGGGCTTCGGCCTGGGCGCTGCCATGGGCGCCAAGGTGGGTAATCCGGACACGGTGGTCGTCCACTGCACCGGCGACGGCTGCTTCCGCATGAATTGCCACGAGCTGTGTACAGTAGAGCATTATGACATCCCCGTTATCACCGTCATCTTTGACAACAAGACGTTGGGCATGGTGCGCCAGTGGCAGAACCTCATCTATGAGAAGCGCTTCTCCCAAACCGATTTAGACCGCGGCCCTGATTTTGTCAAGCTGGCGGAGGCTTACGGCGTAGCGGGCTACCGCGCCGCCACCCAGGCCGAATTTGAGAACGCGCTCAAAAAGGCGCTGGCCGCAGGAAAAGCCTCCGTCATTGACTGCGTTATCGACACGGACGCCATGGTGCATCCCATGGTGTCCGCCGGAGCCCCGGTCACCGACTTCATTCTGGACTAAAGGAGGACGCAGATATGAGCAGCAATGAACTCTCCCGCCACACCCTCTCTGTGCTGGTAGAAAACGCCGCGGGCGTCCTCTCGCAGGTCTCCCGACTATTCTCCCGAAAGGGCTATAACATTGAATCTCTGGCGGTGGGCACCACTGACGACCCTGCCGTTTCCCGTATCACCATCGAGCTTCTGGCTGACCAGATGTCCACTGAGCAAATTATGAACCAGCTTCGTAAGCTGTTCACCGTCTACTCTGTGCAGGAGCTGATGCCGGAGCGGAGCATTCGCCGAGAGCTGGTGCTTATTAAGGTAAAGGCTACCACTCCTGATATTCGCAATGAGGTCATCCAGATTGCCAACATCTTTCGGGCCAGCATTATCGACGTGTCCCTCGGCTCCCTGACCCTGGCCCTCATCGGCGACGAAACCAAGGCCGACGCCATGCAGAAGCTGCTGGAGGCTTTCGGCATTCTGGAGCTGGTGCGCACCGGCATGGTGGCTCTGGAACGGGGCGAATACACCATTACGTCGGAAAACAAAGAGAATAACGAGTTTAATTTGGGTAAAAACGTCCTGTAAGATTGTAACGCGCTTTACATTCTTGCGCGCCAAAAAGTGGGATACTGTTTGCAAAATCACCACTCAACAAAAAGGAGCTGTTTCAATATGGCAAAGATGTATTACGAAAAGGACTGCGACCTCAACTACCTCAAAGGCAAGAAAATCGCCATCATCGGTTACGGTAGTCAGGGCCACGCCCACGCGCTGAACCTGAAGGACTCCGGCTGCGATGTCTGCGTCGGCCTGCGTGCCGGAAGCAAAAGCGCTGCCGCCGCCGAGAAGGCCGGTCTGAAGGTTATGACCATCCCCGAGGCCGCCCAGTGGGGCGACATCGTTATGATGCTCATCAACGACGAGGTACAGGCTGAGGTCTATAACCGCGACATCGCCCCCCACATGACCGCAGGCAAGGCGTTGGCCTTCGCTCACGGCTTCAACATCCGCTATCAGCAGATTGTGCCCCCCGCCGATGTGGACGTGTTCATGGCCGCCCCCAAAGGTCCCGGCCATACTGTGCGCTCCACCTATGTGGCAGGCAAGGGTGTGCCCTGCCTGGTGGCCGTGGAGCAGAACGCCACCGGCAACGCCTACAAAATTGCCCTGGCCTACATCGCCGGTATCGGCGGCGCCCGCGCCGGTGTGATGGAAACCACCTTCCACGATGAAACTGAGACCGACCTGTTCGGTGAGCAGACCGTTCTCTGCGGCGGCGTGGTCGACCTGATGCGCTGCGGTTTCGAGGTGCTGGTAGAGGCCGGTTACGAGCCGGAGAACGCCTACTTTGAATGTATGCACGAGATGAAGCTCATCATCGACCTCATCAACAAGGGCGGCGTGGCCGCCATGAACTACTCCATTTCCGACACCGCCGAATTCGGCGAGTACGTTTCCGGCCCCCGCGTCATTCCTCACGAGGAGACCAAGGCCCGGATGCGCGAAGTGCTCTCCGACATTCAGGACGGCACCTTTGCCGGCAAGTGGATTGCCGAAAACAAGAACGGCCGCACCTTCTTCAACTCCAAGCGCCAGCAGCTCAAGAAGCACCAGATGGAAATTGTGGGCGAGGAACTGCGCAAAAACATGATTTGGGGCGGCGACAAGGACTTGGACACCGCTTCCAACTGACAAGCGGCACTTCATTGCACCGGTCATTGATGGGGGCTTGTGCCGCCACAATGACATGAAAAAATAAGAAATAAAAATCCTAGGCCTGCATAGCAGGCCTGGGATTTTTTACAGCTTTTCTTCTGTAACCCAGCGGATGAAATGCTCTACAAGCTCAAGCTGTTTTTCGTCCAGCGGGCGCAGGCTTTCAGCCACGTCCCGCCAGCGCTCGTCGCTGTGGCGGGATGTACACACCAGAAATTCATCAGGCGTTGTTTCAAGTGCAAGCGCCAGCCGCATAATGACCTCAGTGGAGGGGATGGAGACGGCGCGCTCAATCACGGACAGGTATTTATATCCGATGTCCGCCCGTTCTTCCACTTCAGACTGTTTTAAACCCAATTGTCTTCGGCGGTGTGCAATTCTTCTTCCGATTTCTTTGTAATCCAGTTCCATGTTACACCTCCGTATGGCATTAGCATACGGAAACTGTCGCTTGTATAAACGCATTTCAAGAAATTTTCTTTCTTGACATATGATTTATTCGTGTTTATAATCGAATCATCGCTTTAAAAGTCGTTTTTTATCGAAGAAGGGATTGGTTTTATGGAAAAACGCAGCGGTTGCGGAACTATTATCATCATCGCACTTGGTGTCGCCATTGGGCTGGCTCTCTTTGCGTTTTTGGGATAAGACGGACTTCTGTTATGCGGTTTGATTGCGGCGTATTAACTCTGGCAATAAGCTTTTATGGCCTAAATCGTGCAGCAAAAAATCAGTTATACATACCATCCTCTCCTCTGACGTCCATTCTTTATTATCACTTCAATGATTATCTGGGCGCCATCGTCTTTGCGGTGTACGTCAACCTGCTCTTGCGCGCAGTCGGCTGGAAACCCATCCAGCGGCTGCGTCCTCTGCTTTTTCTGGCACTTTTATGCTCTGTTTTCTGGGAAGGCCTCGCGCCGCTGTTCCTCTCCTACAGCACGGCGGACTGGCGCGACTGCATCGCGTACCTGTTCGGATTTCTCACCTATTGGCTTCTGTGCCGCATGAAACCTGAGGCTCCGCCTGCCCCGCCGGACGGCCCTTGACATTTCCCCACGCCGGTGTTATCATGTCCCTGTTAAATCGGCCAAGACGGAGACAAGCCCGCCGGAAACCGCACAGAGAGGGGCGCGTTTGGTGCGAGCGTCCTGCGGGGAATACGGGCTTTACCACTCCTGAGCCGCCTGCGAGGAGCAGGCCGGGGCTTTCCCGTTACAGAAAGGCACGAGTGCGCCAACCGGCGAATTAGGGTGGAACCGTGGAGCTTTTACCGCTTCACCCCTGAAATACCATCAGGGGTGAAGCGGTTTTGTTTTGCCCCAAAACAAGGAGGAATTTCCGTGAGCGAGGAAAACAACCAGTACACCTTTGAAAATGAGGCCTACCGCAAAACCTATTGGCACACCTGCTCTCACATTCTGGCCCAGGCGGTGAAGCGCCTGTATCCGGAGGTCAAGCTGGCCATCGGCCCCAGCATTGACGAGGGCTTCTACTACGACATGGACTCTCCCTTCTCCTTCACCCCGGAAATCATGGAGCAGATTGAAGCGGAAATGCGGAAAATCTGCAAAGAGAAGCTGAAGCTGGAGCGGTTTGAGCTTCCCCGTCAGGAAGCCATTACGTTCATGGAGGAGAAGGGCGAAAAGTATAAGGTGGAGCTTATCAACGACCTGCCGGAGGACGCGGTCATCTCCTTCTACAAACAGGGCGAGTTCACCGACCTGTGCGCCGGCCCCCATGTGGACTCCACCGGACGCATCAAGGGCAACGCCATCAAGCTGACCGCCTGCAACGCCGCCTACT
>JAAWDI010000049.1 GCA_022793685.1 Oscillospiraceae bacterium | reverse complement strand
TTCCAGCTTGACGGGGACTTCAAAGGCGATTTGTTCCGTGGGGCGCTCCACCCCAAAGACCTGCTGGAGCAGGTCAATCCAAAACCGCTGGGTCTCCTGTTTTTCGTCGCCCTTATCTTTCCAGTCAAGGGCGAATTGCTTTGCGGCAGCACGCTGCTGGGCTTCAGTCATGGGAATACCCCCCATAAAATGGTTTTTTTCTTCAGTATAGCATAATTCGACAAAATTGCACGGAATTTATATTCAATAAAGGAGGACAACTGAAATGGCATTAACGGTAAAAGAAAACGGCGGAAGCCGTGTGGCGCCGATGGAGGCGGGAACTTACCCCGCCCGATGTGTGGGGGTCATCGACCTTGGGGTACAGTACAACGAGAAATGGGACAAGCGGCAGGAAAAGCTGCGGCTGATTTTTGAGTTTCCCACGGAGCGGATGGAGCTGGACGGCGGGGACAAGCCCCGCTGGCTGTCCAAGAAGTACACGGCCTCCCTCAACGAGAAGGCGGAGCTGTACCGCGACCTGTGCGCGTGGCGGGGCGTGCCCTTCACGCCGGAGGAGCTGAACGGCTTTGACATGCGGAAGCTGCTGGGGGCGCCGTGCATGGTCTGCGTGGTGAACCATGAGCGGAACGGGAATACCTACACGGACATTACGGCCATCTCCCGCGCCATGAAGGGCATGGAGGTGCCGCCGCTGGAGAATGAGGCGCTGCTGTTTGACATGGACGGCGATGTGGAGGAGGCAAAAGCCGTCTTTGAGAAGCTGCCCCAGTGGATGCGGGACGAGGTGGCGAGGTCGGACACCTGGCAGGCGCTTTGGAAGGAAGGGGCGGCAGGCGGCGGCTTTGCGGAGCCGGAGGACGGCGGCGGCCCGCTGCCGTTCTGAGGGGGCTTCTCGATGGCGATGGAGTATTTTTGTGCCTATCATTCCTATCGTGAATGGATGACGATGCTTTCCGATGCGGAGCGTGGGCGGCTGTTCAGCGCGCTGCTGGCATACAGCAGCGGCGAAGCGGCGCCGGAGCTGAGCGGAAGGGAAGCGGTTATCTTTCCGGCCATGAGATGGAATATCGACAGGGACAGGCAGACCTATGCGGACAAATGCGAGAGGAACCGGCGCAACGGAGCGAAGGGGGGCGAACGCCCCCCGAACGCCCCCCAAGGAAAAGGAGAAGGAAAAAGAGAAGGAAAAGTCAATCCCCCTCTTTCAGAGGGGGGTGACGCGCGGGCGAGAGGCGCGCGCTTTGTCCCGCCCACGCTGGACGAGGTGAGGGCGTACGTTGCCGAACGCAAGAGTCCGGTGGACGCCCAAGCGTTTCTTGACTTTTACGAGAGCAAGGGCTGGATGGTGGGCAAGAACCCCATGAAGGACTGGAAAGCGGCCTGCCGGAACGCGGAGAAGTGGGAGCAGTGGACGAGACCGGCCAAGGCGCCGAAGGGGCCGCAGGCGGGCGTTCAACCAAGTCCGGAAGGGGACGAACGGGCCAAGGCCAGCATGGAGCGGCTGCGGGAGCGCATGAAGCGGGAGACGATGGAGCCATGACATACAGGCTGGTGATACCGTGCGCCCTGCCTGGGCTGAACGAGTACATTGCGGCGGAGCGGCGGAGCAAGTACGCCGCCGCGGGCATGAAGCGGCGGGCGGAGGCCGTCATTGCCGCCGCGGCGCGGGAACAGCTGCGGGGCGTGCGGCTGACGGGGCCGGTGGTGATGGGCTACACATGGGTGGAAAAGAACCGCCGCCGAGACAGGGACAACGTGGCCTTTGCCCGGAAGTTTGTGCAGGACGCACTGGTGCGCTGCGGCGTCCTTCGCGGCGACGGCTGGAAGGAAATTGCCGGCTTTACCGACGCGTTTGCGGTGGACAGGGAGCGGCCGCGGGTAGAGGTGACGCTGGAGGAAAGGGAGGTTGAGCATGACGCGGTTTGAGATTAAGCAGTCCCCCTGCGTCCGGTGCGGACGGGACGGAAGCGGACACGAGCCGTGCGGCGCGTTCTGCAAATGGGCGGCGTACAGCTGGGCGAAGCTCCGGCGGGACATGACGGGGACGCCGATGCCGGACGCGGCGGAGCTTTGCCGGCGGGCAGGAAATATGCAGAAGGCGGGAAGGAAGGATGAAGGGTGAACTATCCGAACATAGAGGCGGAACGTGCGAGAGTGGGGCTGCGGAAAAAAGAGCTTGCGGAGCGCGTGGGGGTGAATATCCGCACGTATCAGAACTGGCAGGCGGGCAGGAGCTGTATTCCGTCGGACAAGCTGTGCGCCCTGTGCGACCTGCTGAACTGCTCCGCGGATTACCTGCTTGGCAGGGCGGGGGTGAGAGGCGGCGCATGAGGGAAAAGGCGGAGCGGCTATTGTACATTCTGCGGCACGAGTGCAGCACAAAGACGTATCTCAAAATCGGGAAGCGGCGCATCGACGCCATTGTGGAGCTGATGACGGCGCTGCTGAAAGAAAACGAACGGCTGAAGGCGGAGAACGAGCGGCTGCGTGGGTGCCGGTAAATCGAAGGCGGACGGCAGCCAATAGGCGCCCACTGCAATGCGGAGGTTTGGACACGCGGTTTCCCGACCCGAGACGCGGGCGGGCGCGCATGTGCGCGGGCGCAGGAAGGAGTGGGGGCGATGCGGGACGGCAAGCAGGCCGTCAGGTGTCCGGACTGTGAGAAATTATTGGCGATGGAGCGGAACAACGGCATCTTGGAAATCAAAATAGGGCGGCGCGTGGTTTTGACTGCGGCGGCCAGCCTGCTTTGCCCACGGTGCGGACGGTGGATAAAGAAGGGGCTTGAAACAGGCAGGGATACATGATAAAATAAAGCAAATATGAAAGAAGAGCGCCAAGAGCGCCATCGTTGAGATGGGTTCTTGGCGCTCTTTTTGTTTGGAAGCGCAAGGACAGGCGATGCAGGGAGAATAAACGACAGAGCGGATAGCGATAAACGGAAACTGCGGCAGGAGGCGCCATGGGCAGACCGAAGAAGTACAGGACAGAGCAGGAGCTGGAGAAGGCGGTGGAGCGCTATTTTGCCTCCATCAGCTATCAGGAGCCGGTCGTTGTGACGATGGCGACGGGATACACCGACCCGTCGGGCAATGCGGAAACGGTCAGACGAATGCTGACAGACGGCCCAGAGGGAACGGGGTGTCCGGTTACAGTGACGAAATACATTGAGGAGCCGTCGGTGGCCGCCCTCTGTCTCTATCTGGGAATCAGCAAGGACACATGGGCGGAATACGGCAAGGACGAAAAGCTGCACCCTGTGACAGAGCGGACAAAGGCCCGCATGGAGGCTCATTTGGTCGACCAACTGGCGCGGGGAAAGCACGTTCAGGGCGTGATGTTCAACCTGAAAAACAACTACGGCTGGAATGAGCGGGTGAACGTGGTGCAGGAAAACGGCATAGAGCAATATCTGGAGCAGCTGGAGAAGCAGGGGGAGAGGCATGGCTATTGACCTGCTGCGGGCGCGGGACTACATTGAGCATTTCCTGCGCGTACAGGACAAGCGGGGGAAAATTGTGCCGCTGAAGCTGAATACGGCGCAGGAGAAGCTATATGGCGCAGTCAAGCGGCAGCACGAGGAGGGCCGCCCAGTGCGCATTGTGGTGCTGAAGGCGCGGCAGATGGGCTTTTCCACCTTGACGGAGGCGCTGCTGTTCTGGAACAGCGCCACGCGGAAAAACGTGAACAGCATGGTGCTTGCGCACACGGACGAGGCGACGGCCAACATCTTCCGCATGACAAAACGGTATTACGATTGCCTGCCGGAGGCGGTGAAGCCGGACAAGCTGGCCTCAAACGCACAGGAGCTGGTATTTGACCGGACAAACGGCAGAAACGGCGGGCTGGGAAGCAGGATACGGTGCGCCACGGCGGGCGGGAAGGGCGTGGGGCGCTCTTATACGCTGTCCTGCGTCCACATGTCGGAATTTGCGTTCTGGCCAGGCAAGAAGATGGACACCTACACCGGACTGATGCAGGCGGTGCCCGATTTGCCGGGGACGATGGTCATCATGGAGAGCACGGCAAACGGTTATGACGAGTTCAAGCGGTTCTGGGACGACGCGGTGGAGGCCTGGGAACGGGGCGAACGGGACGGCTTTGAGCCGCTGTTTTTTGCCTGGTGGGAGATGGAGGAGTACCGGAGGCCTGTGCCGGATGGCTTTACGCCCACGGAAGAGGAACGGGCGTTACAGGAGGCCTACGGGCTGGACAGCGAACAGCTCTGCTGGAGAAGATGGTGCATCAAGACCAACTGCGGCGGCGACGTCAGGAAGTTCAGGCAGGAGTATCCGGCGTCGCCTGACGAGGCGTTTCTGGCGTCGGGCGCCTGCGTCTTTGACAAAGAGGCCCTTGTGCTGCGCCGAGAGAGAGCCAAAAAAACGGCATGGGAGCGGGGAGGCTTCCGCTTTACGCTGACAGAGGCCGGAAAACCGGCCGACATTCACTGGGAGGCAAATGGGGCCGGCCCCATTCGCATCAGGGTACAGCCGGAGGAGGGAAAGCCTTATGTGATTGGCGGAGACACGGCGGGCACCGGCTCGGACAGGTTCACCGGACAGGTGCTGGACAACACCACAGGGGAACAGGTGGCGGTTTTGCAGCACCAGTTTGACGAAACGATGTATGCAAGGCAGATGTACTGTCTGGGGCTGTGGTACAACAGGGCGCTGATTGGCGTGGAGACCAACTACTCCACTTATCCGCAAAAGGAACTGGAGCGGCTGGGCTATCCGAACCTGTTCCACAGGCTGAAAGAGGATACCTTTACAGGCAAGACGGTGGAAGCCTATGGCTTTGAGACGACCGCCACCACCCGCCCGCTGGTCATCGACATTTTGAAGGAAGTGGCGCGGGAACACCTGGAGCTGATTTGGGACGACGCCACCATAGGAGAGATGCTGTCCTTTGTCTACAACGAGCGGTTCCGGCCGGAGGCGGAGGCGGGCGCCCATGACGACCTTGTGATGGCGCTGGCAATCGCCCATTATATCCGTCCGCAGCAGCGGACGAAACGGGCTGAGCGGGTGGAGCCGGTCAGAAAGCGCCTGTCGGAACAGTACAGAAACAAAAGCAGGAAAAGAAGGTGACAGCGTGTTAGGAAGAAAGGGAACGCCAAGGCCGGAGCAGTTTCGGGAAAACCGTATTTACGATTACAGCACCAGGGAGGCGCGGGAAGCGACGGCCGCCTGGCTATTCGCAGAGGCCAAAAGCGCCAGAACGGCAAAGGAAGCGGAGTGGCGGCGCTATAACGATTATTACAACTTCATCCACGATGTTTCCGACGAGGTGCGCGCGGCCGTGCAGGAGCAGGGGCTGCCGTGGACGCCTGCCGTCGTGCCTGACCCGTTCATCATGGTGGAAAGCCAAATTGACCCGATTGTACCGGAGCCGGAGTTTCGCGGCAGAGATGACGAATATGACCCCCAAAAGGCGAAGATGCGGGAGAGCGCCGTGCGTTATATCATGCAGGAAAACCGCATCGAGGACATGAACACGGCCAACGAGCGGCGGCTGAAAAAGCTGGGAGACGCCTTCTGGAAAGCCTACTGGGACGCAGATATGAGCTGCGGCCGCTATGAGGGCAATATCCGCGTGCGGGACGTGCCGGTGGAGGCGCTCTACCCAGACCCAACGGCAGGGGCGGAGGGGCTTCAGGCCGGACAGTTTGTCGCTTACCTCTACCGGCTGCATAAAATCAAATTCTGGCAGATGTTCCACCGAGAGCTGAAGGAACAGGGCCTGGAGCTGAACGACCTGCTGGGGGCTTACTACCAGGACAGAGAGGGTATTTTTGACATGGTGAGCGCCACAGACGAGGCGGACGACACCATTCAGGTGATGGAGTTCTGGTTCAAGCAGCCCTTTGACACCATGGAAGTTCCCGCGGGCGCAGTGGCCTGTACCATTCAGGCCGGCGGCCATGAGGTGCGTTATATTCCCCAGTATTGGCAGCGGACGGGACGGCAAAACCAGCTGTTTCCCTTTGTTCACTACTGGTGTATTCGGGACGAAAATGAGTTCTACAACAAGTCGGAACTGCTGCCGATTATGAGTTTAGTGGACGGCGCAGACAGGGAGCTGGCAAACGCGCTGGTCAACGACGCCTTTACGGCCAACGACATCATTCTGATGGAGGAGGGCGCTTTGGCTGACGGCGAGGAGTTCAGCAACGTGCCGGGCGCACAGGTGCTGGTGAAGCCCAACCGGATAGGCGCAGTGGCGCGGCTGGGCGGCCTTCACGATGGGCGGAACAGCCTGGTTACCATCAACTGGCTATTGGAGCAAATCCAGCGGGCAAACCGGAACTATGAGACGAATTTAGGCAAAGAGTCCGCCCGCGTGACCACCGCCAGCGGGCTTGCGCAGCTCCGCAGCGACGCGGACGGGCAGGCGAAAATCAAACGGGCAGACCGGAACGCGGGCTTTGCGCGGCTTTATGAGCTGCTTGACTGGCTGGCGCTGGAGTTCTTCGAGGACGAACGGCTGCTGTACCTTGGCGCAAAGGACGAGCGGGAAACTGGAGAGACGGTTGCCTACCGTGCGGACGACTATGCGCTGGAGGTGGGCGAGGTACACGACGCGGAGACGGGCGAGAAGGTGCGCGATGCGTACATCTACTATCCCCGTGTCGACGTGACGGTGACGGCGGGAGACGGCGTTATCCGCTCCAAGGCGGCCACGCTGGAGGCGCTGGACAAGCTGTCCGCCATTCCGGTGACGGCGGACAACTATAAGCTGTTGGCGGCTGAGCTGGAAATACTGGACATTCCGCAGAAGAAGGCAATCATTGAAGAGTGGGAGAAGAAATTTCAGCCCGCCGTGCCGCAAGCGGTATTACAGGCGCTGGCGGGCGACCCGATGCTGCTGGCCGCTGTGGAGCAGGCGGTGGCAGGGAAGGCGCAAACACAGGCGGCGCCGGAGCCGGACGGGCTTGGCGCTGTGCAGATGCAAGGGGGCGTTATGCTGTGAACTGTCCGAGATGCGGCATTGAGGCGCGGGCCAAAGAGCGGAAGGAAAACGGAGACGTGATTATGGTGTGCCGAAACCCGCAGTGCATGGGGTTTGGCGCTGTGGTGGCAGTATTGCACCCGAAAAAGAAGTAGCGCGATTTGCCATGTGGGCGGATTTTTGAGGAACGAAAGGAGGCAGAAGCGTGCGCGCAGGCGCATGTGAGAAGCAGATGGAAACAGGTATGGAAAACCAGGCGCTTGACACGAGTGTGGTCGAGAACGGCGGGCAGGGCGAGGTCGTGGGCGCCCAGGAACAGCAGGAAAACCCGTTTGACGGCGGGCAGGGCGGATTCGTAGACGCCCAGGGAGAGGAGACAGAGGAAGCGGTCGGAGGCGCAGGCGAACGCCAGACAGAGGAGTCCCCTGAAAACGCCAGTCAGGGCCGGCTGCAGCGGCGGCAGTCTCCAGCAGACAATGCGGCGGCGCGGGCTGCCCGTATGCGCGCGGAGAAGGACACAGAGGAGCGTATGCGGAAGCAGTATGATGAGAGCGTGGCGGGAATGGGGATTCCCAATCCCTACACGGGCAAACCTTTTTCCAGCTTTGAGGAGTTTGCCGAATACGGCAAACGCTATAAGCGGGAAGAACTGCGAAAACGAGCCGCAGAGCAGGGCCGTACGGTGGAAGAGGTGGAGGAAGAAGAGGAGAACCGCTCTTTCATTACGCGGAAACGAAAAGAGGAAGAGGCGCAGAAGGCGGAGCGGGCGCGGCAGGAGCAGCGCGTCCGATTTATGACGGACGACCTGAACCGCTTTGTGGAGCGGCATCCAAACGTGGACGTGGCTCGCCTGGAGCAAAATCAGAAATTCAGACTGTTTGCCGGAAACCGGCTCTACAAGGAACCGCTGGCGGCACTGTACGAGGACTTTGTGCAGGTGGTCGGAGATGCGGAGCGGGCGGCGCTGGCAAAGGCTGAAAGCAGAAGCAGGCGCAGTACAGGCGGTGGTCAGGGCGGCGGGGGCGTGTCCCTGACGGCAGAGCAGGCCGCTGCGCTGGAGGAGTGGAATCGAGATAATCCAGAGATGAGAATGACGGCAAAAGAGTTTATGAACCGGTAAACAGAAGCGCAAGGACAAGCGATGCAGGGAGAATAAGCGCGGAGCGGAGCAAACGGAACGCAGGCGCAGTAGTGCATACTGTTTTGAAAATGGGGCCCCCGGCAAGGGCGAAAGCCCTTGTTGGGGAAAGGACGAGCACCGGAATGAGTGAGGCCTGCCGTTTGCGGCGGGGCGAAGGATATGAAGGTTGTGAGGACGTGTCGGAGCGGCTTATTTGACCGGCGGCAGCGCCCAGTCCGAGCGTGACAGGGAAGAAGCGCGAACATAGGCGCATAGGTGCGGATGGACTGGAGCGAAGGTGAAAAACCGAAGGCCGCGTAGCGGGCTGTTTTGAGCCTGAGGCGGAAGGAAGCCACACCGTATGATGCGCCCAATGGGAGCGTGACAAGCACAAACAACATGAGAAAAGAAAGGAGCCATAAAAATGGCAGGAAACAACACTGCATGGAAAGGTGATAACTACAAATTTGTGGGCAAGGCGTTTGACTACGCCTATGCAGACCGTATGAATAAGCTGCTGCCCATCATGAACGAGGTGAACAGCAAGAGCATCGACTTTGAGCTGGCAGGCGCGGGCGGCTATGGTGAGCTGAAGCACTATGACGGCACCAATCTGGTGATGGGGGAGCAGAAAAGAGGCTTTAAGACCATTATTACGCCGGAAGAGTTTGTGCTCTCCGACAAGGTTGGCCGAAAGCAGGCGAAGGTGGACAGAATGGGCGAGACGAAGAAGGTGGGCGCGCGGCTGGGCGACGCTGCGGCGCTGACGGTATATCTCCACGCGCTGCGCCTGTTTGGTCATGCCTTTGACAAGGACTATGCAGGAGGCGACGGCAAGCCGTGGGCGGCTGCCGACCATCCGGTGGCGTCCAAGCGGGAAGAGAACCGCAAGTACATCCCAGACCCCGACGCGGGCGTGTTCTCTAACCTGATGACGGAGGAGCTTTCTGTGGCGGCGGTCACGAAAGCACAGACGATGGCGCGCCGCTTTGTCACGCCGGACGGAATGCCGTTCCTGTGCGACTTTGACACCATTCTGGTGTCTCCTGAACTGGAGCCGGTGGCGAAAAAGCTGCTGGGTGAAAACAGCAAGCTGAAGCCCACCCGCAACCCAGATGACGCCAGCAATGCGGCCAGCCCGATTTACGATATGGGTTATATCGTCATCGGCGGCGGCAATGACGGCTTCGGTGCAAAGCAGTGGGCGGTGTGCGACCGGAGACTGATGAAGAGCATGGTGAATATCGTTTACCTGAACCGCCCAGAAGTGTTGAATACGGAGCTGGATAATCCTTTGATTGACCTTTACACGGCCTATGTGGACTTTGGCATCGGCTGGGGCGATGCACGGCAGATTATTTTCAGCAATCCGAAGTAAGAATCGCGAACATAGGCGCATAGGCGTGGATGGATTGGAGAAGACGGAAATGCAAGTATAGGCGCGCCTTGCAGCTTGAGCGCGATAAAGCACGAAAAGAAAGGAGTATGAAAGCATGAAACAGGTTATGAACGTGAACGGTGCAGTGCTGCACAGTGAGCGGGAATACGATATTGCAAAGAGCACAGCGGTGACAATCGGACAGGTGGTGAAGCTGGAGGAGGGCCTTGTGGTTCCGGCCGCGGCAGGCGAGACGGGGGCAATCCTTGGCTATGCGGCAGAAAGCCATACCGGAACGGCGGACGCCTTGAACGGAAGAAACGACGGCGTGAAAATTCTGGTACAGGACGCGCCGGACGCGATTGCAGTCTCTCCCGCTCCACGCGTGACGGCAAGCGGGGGAAGTGCGACGACGGTAAAGGTGGACAGTATGCCGTCCTTTGCTGCGGACGTGTTCAACGGCGGCTATCTCAAAGCGGCAGCGACGGGCAAGGTGCGGCGCATCACTGATTCAGCGGTAGCCAGCGGCGTTTTGACGCTGACGGTGGAAGCGGGCGATGCGGCGGCAGAGGGTGATGAATTTATTCTGTTTCCGCCTGTCGGCTTTTCTGCCGGCAATCTGGACACGGCTGGCTGTAAGCTTGTACTGACTGCCACGGCGGCTCTGCCGCTCCGCGTAGTGGGCAGAGATGAAAAAGGTAACAACATCTACACCATGGCGGCCAAGCATCAGCTGGCGGTTGGTCAGTAAGAGCGGGAAAGGGCGGGCGGCTGCCCGCCCTTTTTTGTAAGAAGCGCGAACATAGGCCGCACAGGGGAAATAAGCACGGAGCGGACTTTGCGAGGACGAGGAGGCGGGATACATGACCTTGGGAGAGGGGAAGAAAATCGTTCTGAAGCTGCTGGACGAATATTCCTCCGGCGGCGCGGTGACAGAGGACAGAGACATCAACGCCAAGATGAACGAATTTTTTGACCTTGCACAAAAGAATGTGGCCCAGTACAAGAAAATCATCAAAAGCTGTGAGGTGGAGCTGCGCGCGCCGCAGGCTGAAGAGAACGGGTATCTGGCATATGAGATGCCGGACGATTTTCTGCGCCCCTTCCGCATTTGGAATGGGAAGCGGGTAGCGGGCCGTTACCCGTGGCGGAACAAGAAGCTGCTGGTTCCGGCAGGTGAGACGGGGGTTCGGCTTGTGGAATATGTAGCGATGCCGCAGACCATTACCGATGAGACAGAGGACAGCTATCAATTTGAGGTGGAAGAGGACGCGGCGGCGTGTATGCCCTATTTTGTGGCTGCACAGCAGTTGGTGGTTGACTTGATACTCGACCCAGCGCCGCTGCTTGCACTCTATGACCGGATGCTGGCAGGGTTGAACACAGTCCTGCCTGGAAGTAGCTGCGGCGGCGTACGACAGGAATTTTATCGAGAAGCGCGAACATAGGCGCATAGGTGCGGATGGACTGGAGAGAGGACCGAGCCAAAGCCCGACGAGGTGGGTCTGGCGAGGAGAGGACGAACGGCAAAACGGGTGACGCCTGCCGCCTGCGGCGGGAAGAACGGTGTGGAGCTGGCAAAGATACAGGGAACAGGAGGTACAGCTTGTGGGCAGGCGCAGCGGCGTAAGTATTCAAACCACGACATACAGCCAATTCAAAGGCGTGGATTTTTCCACTGACGCCTCGCTGGTGTCCCGCGACAGGGCGCCGTGGGCCGTCAATATGATTGCAGACACCGGCGGAATGCCGGAAAAAAGAATGGGGTGGCGGACCCTTCATCAGCTTGACGCGCCGGTAAACGGGGTGTTTTTTGCGGTATTTGACGGAGAGGTGCACTTTGTTGCCCACGGCGGCACAAAGATATATCGCTGGACAGAGAAGCGGGAAGAACCGGAGCTTCTGCGCGTCGGGGTGAAAAACGGACGCAGCACAGCGGTGAATATGGGCGGAAAGCTATGGCTGCTGACGGGGAGAGAGTATCTGGTTTATGACGGAAATGCCATTGCGGATGTGTCAGAGAAAGCCTATGTGCCGACAACCACAATCGCAATGGCGCCGTCTGGAGGCGGTGTTGCATACGAAGGGATTAACCTCCTGACCAGACAGAGAAAAAATGAGTTTATTCCAGACGGAACCTCGACGGTGTATCAGCTGGACGGAGCAGACCTGGGGCCGGCAGAGGTGACGGCTACGGTTTGGGGAGAGGCCAAAAAGGAAAACGTCGATTTTACCGTCAACCGGACGCTGGGACAGGTGACATGGAAGCAGGCTCCGCGGGCGCCTGCCGCCGGTGCGGAGGGCGCGGTTATCATCACCTTCGCGGCAAAGGAAAACGCGACGGCGGAGCGCGTGACCGCGTGCACCATCGCGACCACTTACGGCGTGGGAACGTCGGACAGAGTGGTGATTTCCGGAAACCCAAGGTACAAAAATCTGGACTGGACGAGCGGGCTGAACGACCCGACCTACTTCCCCGACATTTCCTATGCGGTGGTTGGCATGGAGGCGACCGCCATCATGGGCTACCTCCGAGTGGGGGAATATCTGGCCATCATCAAGGAGGACAATGGACACGATTCCACGGTCTTTCTGCGCTCTGCCGCGACGGCAAGCGACGGAACGGTGACCTTTCCCATGAAGCAGTCTATTGCGGGCGTGGGCGCGGTTTCCACAGGCGGGTTTGCTAACATTCTGGACGAACCAATGTTCCTGACGGGAACCGGAGTATATGCCATTACCACCAACGCGCTCACTGCAGAGCGGATTGTGCAGAACCGCTCCTTTTATGTGGACAACAGGCTGACCAGAGAGCCGGAGCTGGAGCAGGCCGCGGCGGTGAGCTGGAACGGCATGTATTTGGTTGCGGTGAACGGACACGCCTATCTGCTGGATGGGCGGCAAAATAAGGCGTACCGCGCAAAGAGCCAGAGTGAATACATCTATGAGTGCTATTACTGGGAAAACGTGCCGGCGGTATGCTGGATGAACCTGAAAAACGGCGCGGAGGAGACCTTGTATTTCGGAACGGCGGACGGGCGTGTTTGCCGCTTTAACTCCGATATGGAGACCATGAGCCGGTACAGCGACGACGGCGCGCCCATCACGGCGTGCTGGGCGACCAAGGCGGACGACGACGGCGACATTACGCTGCTGAAAACCATGATTAAAAAGGGAAACAGCGTGACCATCAAGCCCTATACCCGCAGCAGTGCAAAGGTGTGCTTCCGCACGGAGAGCGACCCGGTGGAATGGCAGGCGGCCTATGACACCATGGATATTTTTGACTGGGAAGACATTGACTTTTCCCGCTTTACCTTTGACGCCAACGATGCGCCGCGGGAAATTCTGTTCAATACCAAGGTGAAGAAGTACAAGCGGCTGCAAATCATCATCAAGAATGACGCGGTCAACGAAGGGTTTGGTGTATTTGGCATCACAAAGCATTATGTGGTAGGCAATTTTGCCAAGAAGTGAGGGCGGAAGAATGTCATTAGAGGAATACAAAATCAAGGAGTCGGACATACGGCAAAAGGGCGTGGTGGCTGCGCCGGACAAGCTGACGGGAAGCGCGGAGGAGAACAAGCGGGTTTTTGACCGGCTGATTGAGGACGTAGTGCGGGTGAAGATGAACGGCGCGCTTGATGCGATGGCGCAGGCGCAGACGAATGCGGAGGCCGCGCAGGCGTCGGCAGCGGAGAGCGCGGACACGGCCAAGAGCTGGGCGGTGGGCGGCACCGGAAACCGAGAGGGCGAGGACACGGACAACGCCCGCTATTACGCTGAGCAGGCGGGCGTTATAGCCTCGGAGACGGCAGCGGAGGTGCGCTCGGCGTTTGAAGCCCTCGCTTCAGCCGCGGAAAACAGCGCGGGACAGGCGCAGGCGGCCCAGAGCGGCGCGGAGGCGGCGGCGCGGAACGCAAAGGCGGCGCAGACCGGTGCAGAGCAGGCGGAGGAAAACGCCAGAGTGGAGCAGGGCGCAGCGACGGAGGCACGCAGAGGCGCGGAGGCGGCCAAGCAGGCGGCAGAGGCGGCAAAAAAGGGCGCAGAGCTGGCGGAGCAGGAGGCACAGGGTGCGTCAGAGCTGGCGCAGGCGGCGGCGGAAACGGCGGCAGGCGACGCGGTGGAAGCGGCAGAGGGCAAGCTCATGCAGTTTGTGAGCAGTGCGGAGGAGTTTTCAGGGAGCGCAGGGGCGAGCGCGGGAGAGGCTGCAAGGAGTGCGGCTGCGGCCGCCCTGAGCGCGGGACAGGCGGAGACGGCGGCGAACACGGCGGGCACCTATGCGGAGGAAGCGGTACAGCGCGCTGCGAAGGCGGAGGAGCACGAAGGCCGGGCAGGGACGTTTGCCAGTCAGGCTGTTTTGAGCGCCGGAGAGGCTGCGCAGAGCGCGGCGGACGCCGGGGCGAGCGCTGTGCAGGCGGCGGAGGCGGCAGAGCGGGCGGCAGAGGTGTTCAACGACGAGTTCGGGCTTGGGCTGGGGTCGTGGGGTGAAAGCGCACTGCCGAACAATGACTGGTTGCTCTGTTACGACGACGGCGTGACGGTGGCGGTGACAGACTGCAAATATGGGCAAAGCCAGCTCAACCGGGCGTTTTGGACAGACGACCTTATCACATGGCATGAAGTCATGATGCCTGCTCCGTACAACTGGAAAGACGTCACGGCGTGGCAGGGGAAATTTGTGGCGGTGTGCCAGTGGCATACTGGGACAGACAAAATTGCCGTATCCACAGACCGGGGCAAGACTTGGCAATGGGCAAATTGGATTGGCGATGCACCGACGGAGAACGTGAGTTTTGGAAGTCTTTGCGCGGGCAACGGACGGCTGGTTGCGTTCGGTACGTCTGTTTCCGGCGCTGTGGCATGGTCAGAGGACGGTGTGTTTTGGGAATACCAGACCGGTGTGTTTAAGCCGTTTATAGAAGCGGGCCTTGTGGAAGGAGGCACGTTGATATGGGATACGTGCTACGCCTATGGTCGGTATGTGACTGCGCTGCTGCCCGCCAAGGTTTCATTCTGGTCGGAGGACGGAAAAGTATGGCACGCCGCAGAACTGCCGAAAAGCGCTTCTTGGAGAGGCGCTGCGGCGGGCAACGGACGGTTTGTTATGGCTTCTTCCAGCGGAGACGTGGTGGCGGGAGACGGGGAGAACTGGGAGCTTGTGCTGGAAAACAACGACGAGACGCCGGAGACGAGCGGATACTGGTGTGACATTTGCCGGATAAACGGCAGGTTTCTTATGGTGGGAAGCGGAGGCGCCACTCCTATGGCCGGGTGGTCAGAGAATGGGCTGGAATGGCATACGGGGACGGTGCCGACAACGCGGGCAAGCCGTATGTATCATATCGCACCGTGCGAAGGCATGGCGCTTGCGTGCAATTACGGCGAGCTGTTCTGGACGACGGACGGCGAGCACTGGCAGCAGGGCGGCGACGCCATTGTGGGGCGCAGCGGGAGCAATGTGACGCCGCTGGTGGCCAAGGCGCTGGAGCCGTATCAGCCGGGAACGGTGGCGCTGTCGCGGATGCGCACGTCGTTGGAGGAGCATTTGCAGAATGAGGGCAACCCACACCACATTTTACCCACGCAGGTGGGCGGTATCCCAGTGGTGGAGACGTACACGCCGGAGGGCGGAACGGACGGCGTGGATTATGCGGCGGATGTGCCGGGGGTGACGAAGCTCTCGGTGGGGCTGCTGCTGACCATCTTTCCATATGACACAAGCAATAAGGGGGTAAATCCTACACTTCATGTTAATGGGCTTGGAGCAAAAGAAATTAGGCGGATGAGTTCCTCCAATACGATTGGAAATCAACAAGTGAACTCCACCTCGCATTTGCTGTACGCCGGGAAACCAGCCCTGTTGATGTATAACGGGACGTACTGGGTTCTGCAGGGAATGAGCAAACCGTCTGCTTCTGATTTGCATGGCGTCGTGAGCGTAACGCACGGGGGGACAGGGTTAGAATACATCCCATCGAATTGCATGCTGTTTTCACCGGGTGAGAATATGCTTGCTCCAATCGATTACAGACAGGCAGCCGCCTATATTCATGCACTTTCCAGTGATGGCGGCGCAATGAATGGGGCGCTGACGGTGCAGGAGCCGACGGAAGGCGCCCATGCGGCGAGCAAGGGGTATGTGGACGCTCTGCTGGGGGACGTAGCGACCCTGCTGGATAGCATCAATGGGGAGGTTGTTTGATGGGAACAGTTGCGGACAAGCTGGGACGTTTGCAGGAGACCAAGCATGCCATTCGCGCCGCCCTTGAGGAGAAGGGGCAGGCGGTGGCGGACGGGGACAGCTTTGCCAGCTATGCGGAGAAGATAAGGGCCATTGAAAGCGGGGGCGGGGGCGCGGGAACGCCACCCGACCCGGCGAAGGTGTACAAGGAAACGAGGCCCGCGGACTGGCTGCCCATGCCGGAGCCGCAGGACGACGAAATGTATCTGCTGTTTCATATCCCAGATGGCGTCAGCGCGTTGATTGCGTTTACGGTGACGTGTACCGGAAGTTATACCGTCAAGACCGGAACAGTGAGAAACGGGGCGTTTGTGTCGCAAGCAAGCACCAGTGTGGCCAGCGGAAGCAATTGGGAGACGGAACTATCTGCCAAATCCTATGAGAATTTGACCGCGGATGGCATGAAGCAGGTGATGATAAAGGTCAGCGGTTCAAATATTGCTACATGGGCGGCGAGTAACCATTCCAAGGCATCAAGCAACTTAAAAGATTGGAACATCGTAGAAATTGCATGTAGGCTGCCGAGTGGACTGAAGGTTGACTGCGGAGGCCAGTATCTATATATTGCTCTGACAAAATTGCGCTATTTTACTTGGGTCGGGACGAATATTGTGACCGACATGGTCAGCATGTTCAAAAACTGCTGCGTCCTGACGGCAGTCCCGCAACTGGATACTTCCAGCGTAACGAACATGAGCTATATGTTCAATGGCTGCTCCAGCCTAATGGCAGTCCCGCAACTGGATACTTCCAGCGTAACGAACATGAGCTATATGTTCGGTGGCTGCCCCCGCCTGACGGCAATTCCACAGCTTGATACGAGCATTGTTACCAACATGGCCAGCATGTTCCTAAACTGCCACAGTCTGACGGCAATTCCACAGCTTGATACCTCCAAAGTTACAACCATGCAAAACATGTTCGGTTACTGCCACAGTCTGACAGCAATTCCACAGCTTGATACCTCCAAAGTTACAACTATGCAAAGCATGTTCGGTTACTGTTTCAGTCTGACGGCAATTCCACAGCTTGATACGAGCATTGTTACCAACATGGCCAGCATGTTCCAAAACTGCTACAGTCTGACGGCAATTCCACAGCTTGATACCTCCAAAGTTACAACTATGCAAAACATGTTCAGTTACTGCCACAGTCTGACGGCAATTCCACAGCTTGATACGAGCAGTGTCACCAACATGGGCTACATGTTCAGTTACTGCCACAGTCTAACGAAAATTCCACAGCTTGATACCTCCAAAGTTATAACCATGAAAGAGATGTTCAGTTCCTGCTACAGTCTGACGGCAATTCTACGGCTTGATACGAGCATTGTTACAAACATGGCCAGCATGTTCCAAAGCTGCACCAGCCTATCAAAGCTCAAACTGAAACCGGATGTGGCAGGTTGGGTAGGAGTTGCAATTTCACTTTCGGGCTGTGTGTTGGGCCGCACGGCACTGGTTGACTTTTTCAACAGCTTGCCGACCATTACATCAACAAAGGCAATCACGCTGACAAGGAATCCGGGTATTTCTGAACTGATGTCCGCGGAAAAGATGATTGCCACAAGGAAAGGATGGACGCTTACATTATGATTTTGACAGCGATTACGATGACGATGCTGGAGGCGGCGGAGGGCATGATGCTGACCGACGGCGAGAGCTACGGCAAGACCGTGTATCTGGGCGCGAACGACAGCGCGGAAAACTGGAGAGAGGTCACAGAGGCGGAGTATGAGGCGCTGACGCAGGAGGCTGCGGAAAAGGACGGCGAAGCGGACGGAGGCGGGGAGCATGACGGTTGACGAGGCGCTGACGCAGGAGGCTGCGGAAGGGACGCGGGACGAAGCAGGGGCGGAGGAGCTGTAATGAGCTTTCTTAAAACCTTTCCGCAGGAGAAATACCGGTTTGCGCTGTACGTCAACAGCGGGAAGAAGACGTGGCAGGCCATCAAGAAGGAAACCAAATGCACGGCGCTGTGCAACCTGGGGTACTACAACATGGACAGCTTTACACCGTGCGCCGGATTGGTGGCGGACTGCCGGATATGGGCCAAGCCCGCGTGGCATCAATACGGGCTTTGCATTGACGAAAATGGGCGTGCATCGTGCGGAACGGAGGACAGCCGCGCGGCGGCCTTCAACTACTGTGTGGCGCAGCCGCCTCTATATGTGGACGGCAAACGGGTCAACCCGACGGTCTATGCAAAGAACGGCGTGACGATGGTGGGCTTTACTGCCGGCGGCTCCGTGACCATTCTGCTGGCCGGAAAGGACGACGGGCTGACCAGCGTCGAGGCGGTGAAGCTGATGCAGGGAGCGGGCTGTGTGACCATTCTGCGCTATGACGGCTCTTGGAGCAGTCAGGGCAGCCTTGGGAATGGGCTGGATTTACAGCCCAGTCAGCGGCGCATTGTACACAACTACCTGTTGGTTTTTGAGCGAGAGAAGAAAGAGGAGGACAAGCCTTTGCGCAACGGGAAAACGGTGGTGCTGGACGCGGGCCACGGGACGCAGAGCGCCAACAAGTCGCCGGACGGTACATACAGCGAGGCGGAGTTCGCGCTGGACATGGCAAAGCGGATGAAGGCCATCTTGGAACGGCACGGGGTGGCGGTGGTTATGACCCGAACGGGGGAGGACTGTCCCACAGGGAGGGGCGACGAAAACGACCTCGCCCACCGGTGCAAGGCTGCGAACAGCGTCAAGGCTCTTGACCTGTTTGTGTCGCTGCACTCCAACGCGGCGGGAAGCGGCGGCTGGAGCAATGCCAGAGGCTGGGAGGCGTACACTTCCGCTGCCGGTGAAAAGGCGGGGCGCAATGTGGCTGCGGGGAAGCTGGCGGCCCAGGTGAAGGCGGCGGGGGCCGTTATTCACGGGGAGGCGGTGAAACACTGCCTTTACTATGTACTGAAAAACACTGCGGCTCCGGCGGTGCTCATTGAGCACGGCTTCCACACCAACAGGGAGGACGTGGCCCTGCTGAAAAGCGGCGCTTACCGGAACAAGCTGGCGGCGGCGCAATGCAAGGGCATTTTGGACTATCTGGGCGTTGCATGGAAGGAGGACGCGCCGCCGGAAGCGGCGGGAGAGGCGGCCAGCCTATGGGCGAAGGAGAGCTGGGAGAAGGCCGTAAAGAAGGGCGTTTTTGACGGGACAAGCCCCCGTGGGGCGCTGACGCGGGAGATGGCGGCGGTGCTGCTGGACAGGCTGAACTTATTTTGAGGGAGGAAGGAAGCGTGAACGAGCATACGAGGAAATGGCTGAAGGCGGCGGGCGTTCGGGCGGTCAAGACGGTGGCGCAGACGGCGGCGGCGACCATCGGCACGGCGGCGGCCCTGGGCGAGGTGAACTGGACGCTGGTGGTGAGCGCGGCGGTGCTGGCGGGGGTGCTGTCCCTGCTGACCAGCGTGGCCGGCCTGCCGGAAGTGAAGGAGGCGTAAGAGATGGCGCCGGAAATTATGGTGGCGGTGCTGTCGCTTTTGGGAACATTGGGCGGGTCGCTGCTGGGCGTGGTGGCGTCCAGCAGTCTGACCCGCTACCGCATTGAACAGCTTGAAAAGAAGGTACAGGCCCACAACAATCTGGTGGAGCGCACCTATAAGCTGGAGGGGCGGATGACCGAGGTGGAGCACGACGTCAGAGATTTGAAAGGAAAGGCGGGGTAAACAACATGGCGACATTAGAGGATTTGGCGAGACAATGGCGTGAGGCAAACGCAGCGGGTGACGAAACAAGGAAAAATCAGCTACACCAACAGGCGGTGGCAATCAGGGCAGAGCAGGACAAGAACAACGGCACAACGTCAACCTACAATGCAGCTTCCGGCAAATGGACGGTTACGCCGTCAACCGGCACGGTACAGAGCGGCGGCGGAAACGGAGGCCTGTCCGGTGGGAGCGGCGGCGTCACAAGCGGGAGCACGACCTACATTGACAGCAGCGGACAGTCCAAGCCTGGCTATTACACCCAGAGCGGAGGGACGGCCACAGGCTCCGGTACGGGTACAGGCGCAAGCAAGCCGCTGGACTGGGGGCAGCAGATACAAAAGGCCATGCAGGAGGGCGCGGACTATCAGGTGGTACAGGGGCTGCTGAACAGCAGACTGCACGCCATTGACAACGACCCGACAAAGGAGCGGTACCGCTACGACACCATCAACCAGAGCGCGCAGGCGTACATTGACGCGCAGAAAAACAAGGCGCAGGCAGAGCAACTGAACAGCACCTATGCGGCCATCGAAGCGAACCAGCGGGCGGCGGCAAGGGCCGCGGTGGAACAGGCGGTAAACGGCCTGTCCGGACAGAAAACCACGATGGACCAGAGCTATGCCGACCTGTTCCGTCAGCTTTACATTGACCGGCGCATGGCGGAAAAGAACCTGCCGCAGCAGATGGCCGCCATGGGCTATACGGGCGGAATGACGGAGACCTCGGCCCTCCAACTGAAAACCAACTATGAGCAACAGCTTCAGGCCGGAGAGCAGGAGCGGCTTAAGAGCCTTGCAGAGCTTGACCGTGCCATCACCGACGCGCGGCTGACGGGTGACATCTCTGTGGCGGAACAGGCGGCAGAGCTGGCCCAGAACCGCTACAACAGCTATGCAGACCTGCTGGCACAGCAGCAGAGCCAGGCAAACTGGCTGGCACAGCTCCAGTACCAGCAGAAGCAGGACGCCGCGGTGCTGTCAAGACAGCAGATTATGGACGAGATGGAACGTGAGGACACGGCTTATCAGCGCAAGCTGACGTTGGCCCAATATCTGTATGAGACCACAGGGGACGCCAGCGGTTTCCGAGGGCTTGGCGCTTACACAGACGAACAAATCGCCGCTTTGTCGGCGCAGGCAAAAATGCTGAGTGCTGGAACGTCTACTGGAAAGAGCAGAGGCGGCGGAACTGCGGACGAAGAATTGCAGCGGTATGTTAATCGCTTCAACAGCGGAGAACAGAGCGAGGATGTAATCCAGTACTTGCTGAACCATGGCTATACAGAGGAAGAGCTGCGGAAAAACGGATATTTGGGAGAGCAAGGGAGACGCGCCATGGCGGCGCTTGCGGCGGCAGGGGCAGCAGGTAAGAACGCAGCGAAGAACACAGCGAGTTTTGGCCCTGCTGAGATGAGCAGAATCGCAAGAAATGTGGCGAAGTTTGTGTCAATGTCAGGAGTTGGAAGCGCAAAATGGGCTGAGGAAGTGGAAAAGGCGCTGGACAATGGAAGCCTAACGGAAGCGGAAGCGAACGAACTTCTGAAAATGTACGGATACGACACCTGAAAGGGAGCCGGTCAATGAGCACGGTGAGAGAGCGCCTTGCGCAGATGAAGCGGGAAAACCGCCCGCTGACCCCCAATGCGGGGGTGAAAGGCGGAACGACCCGTCAGACATCAAACGTGCGGGCAAGGCTGGAAAAGATGAAACGAGAAAATAAGCCGCTGGCACCTGTTTCTGCTTCTGCGCAGGAAAGGGCTGCCAGAGAGACCGCCATTTCACGGCTGGCAGAGGGAGGGAGAAGCGGCACGCTGCCGCTTTCTCCCTATGGGCAATCGTCCGCCCTTTCCGCACTGGAACGGACGGCGCTGGAGCGGGCGGCAGAGGCGCAGGAGAGCGTGGCGAGCATTACGGCAAAGCGGGACGCGGCGGGGCTGGACGCGGCAAAAGCACAGGCGGCCTTACAGGCGGCGCAGGCGGGCGGCTGGCTGCCAAGAAGCGGCAGGACGGAGCGCGTGGTGGGCGCCATGGAGACCTTACAGCGGGCGCAGGAGGAAAAGAAGCGGCAGGACGCGCGGCTGAAGGCGCGGGCAGAGCAGGCACAGCAGGCGGCGCAGGCAGCGCGTATCCCAACGCTTGCAAGCGAGAAGGTTTTACAGAAGCGGAGAGACGAAGCGGGACTGGAGCGGGTGCAGGCGGAGGCGCGGGCCACCGCCATGCTGGCAAACCCGCTGACGGCGGACATGAACGAATACGCCGCCCTGCGTGGAACGGCAGACCGAGCGGGGGGCGAGGAGAGCAGGGCAAAAAGCGACCTTGCTTTGCGCCGGAGCGTATATGTCAACGAAAAGGAAAAGGCGGCGGCTGCGGCGCTGGTGAAGGGGGCGCCGGTGGGCGGAAGCGCCACGCCGGACTACGGAAGCGCCAAGACGCCGGAGCAGAAAAGGGCGGCAAGCACCGTGCGCGCCCTTTTGAAGCCGGACGCGGCGGCGGCGCCTGCGGCGGCGGGGGACGCAGAGGGCATATGGAACGCCCTGCGCCTTTCCATGCTGACGGAGGAGGAGAAAAACGCCGTGCTGGCCTATGCAGGCGCGGGAAGCTGGGACAAGGCGGCGGCGCTGCTGAACAACTTGGAGCGGGTGCTGGACGAACGGCAGCAGGGAAAGAACAGCGCTGCCGTCAGGGAAGCGGCGCGGGAAAACCCCTTTGCCGGCGCGCTGATGAACGCGGTATCTACCTACGCACAGCCGTATGCCTATTTAGAGGGGCTGAAGCAGGCCGTTCACAACGCGGTGACTGGCGAGGACGTGCCCATCAATCAGAACAGCTTCTGGACGTCGGGCGCCCACATGACGCAGGACACGGCGGCGGGCGTGGTGCAGGGCGTCAATGAATCCATCATCGGGGATATTTTCGGAGACGTGTCCTTTGTCACAGAGACGGGGCTTTCTATCCTCCAAAACATGGTGCGCTATCCCATGGGCGCGGCCTCGCTGCCCTTTATGGCGGTGGGCGCGGCGGGCGGCGGCACGCTGGAGGGAGCGCAGCAGGGGCTTTCCGCCGGAGAGGCGGTGGCGCTGGGCACGGCGGCGGGCCTTGCGGAGTATGTGACGGAAAAGGTGAGTTTGGAAAGCCTGCTGAACACGGTGAAGGCGGGGGCTACGCCGCTGCGCAGGACGCTGTTCAACATCGGCAAGCAGATTGTGGCGGAGGGCAGCGAAGAGGCGGCCAGCGAATACATAAACCTGCTGGCGGATGCAATCATCATGGGCGACCGGAATGAGATGATGCAGTATTCCCGCGACCTGCAGGCGCAGGGCTTTTCCAAAAGTGAGGCGGACGCCATGGCCATCACCCATTACATGGTGGAGGCCCCCGCGCTGTCCGCGCTGGGCGGCGCGCTTTCGGGCGGCATCATGGGCGCAGGCGGCGCGGCGCTTGGCAACGCGCTGGGGCGCTTTAACCAGTGGAACTGGGAGCGTACCAGCCCGCAACGTGCGGACGCTGCCATTGACGCCGCTTATGCCGACATGGCGGAGCGGGGCGTTCTGGCCGATGGAAGAACGCGGCAGGCCGTAACGGATGCAGCAATCCAAGAGGCGAACGAATACCAGAGACGGCGCGGTGAAATTGTGGAGTACGCGCCGGAGGATGGGCAGCAAAAAACCGCCTTCACGGGGGAGGCGGCGGTACAGGCAGATACTTCGCTGTTTGATGGTGGTATTCTGACCAACCTGAATAAGGCGAGGGCATATCTAATCGACTTTGCCCACCAACATTTCCCTGCGTCCGTGGTAAATACAGAGACGGGAAAAGAAATCGGCATTTCAAGGAAAGGGCTGGACAAATTTTTAAGCGGGAACTTGCTGTATGAAAAATATGCAAGTGGGTTCCATATCCCAGAGCTGATTGAGCGGGCGCATCTGGTAAATAGAGCTGAAAACTATCACACAGAAACGAGAGACAGTATTCCGGCATTTGAGTACTACGACAGTCCTATTACGATTGGTGGGAAAGAGTATAACGCACACATACGAGTGAAAAACACGCTGCTGGGTGATAAATACTACGGGCATACTGTGAGCGAAGTGGATGAAATAGAAATAGAGCGCCCAACGCGAACCTCCGTTGAGGATACTCAAACGGGACAGCTCGAAAATACAGGGCGCTCCACTTCCACCCCCATTATAGCAAACGACGCTATGGGTGGCAAGAGACAGTTTGCCCAGAGGGGAGAAAGCCATACCTTGCCAGGCGGAGACTGGGGCGCCTTGCAGACGGAATGGGCTGACGGGGACGTGCGAGGCCTGCCAGGCGGAGAAGGAATGACCGCAGTAGCAGGAGACCCGCGGATGCTGCCGGGCGGCGAGGCCTTGCGGCCGGGCGGCGCAGGTGGTACAATCAAGCAAACGGCAAGTCCGCTGAATGAGGCGGAAAAGGGCGCTGTTTTGCGGTATAAGAGCGGGGATAGCTATAAGATAAATGCAAAACTACGAAGCGGCGAGGCGCTGAACGAGCAGGAGCAGCGTTTTGTGGAGGAGATGGGCAGCGCGCTTGCGAAGCTGCCGACCTATGAGGGAACGGTTTACCGCAACCTGACCTTTGACGATTTCGGCGGACGGGAAGCGTTTCTCGACTTTTTGGAGCAGTATGTGGAGGGCAAGCCGATTTTTTATCAGGCATTTACTTCTACTTCAACACAAATGGACGGGTATCCATTGTCGGGGGAAAATGTCGTTCACTTTATCATTGAATCCCAGACGGCGCGTGATGTGAATGGATTTGGGAACAATTTTGAAAGCGAGGCCATTTTCCCGCGGAGGACAAGATTTCTTGTAAAGCGCATTACACAAGACAGCAGCGGGGAGCCGCTCATTTACATGGAGGAGGTCACGGCAGATGGCGCGGGAGAGAAAAGAACCTAAAATTAAGTGGAACGCGGCATGGAGATGCGCGTGGTGTAAGCATCACATCGGAGGAACGTTCACCTGCAAAGCATTTCCGGACGGGATACCGGAGGAGGTGCTGGCCGGGGAAGCGGACCACAGCAAACCTTACCCGGGAGACCACGGGATACAGTACGAGCCGGAGGATTGATAGGGCGGCAGGATAGATAGGACGACACCGTGGATTTGAAGAGATAGAGAAACGGCAGGGGAGGAATCCCCTGCCGTTTTAATATTGGTCCATTTTATTTAGATTGATTTTGTAGTGTTTCGCATGTCCGAAGAGGGTAGACTTCAGTAAACCAGTCGCCTCTATTTTTTGAAGTTGGTTCCGTAAGGTCGTTTCACTCAGATGTCTGGCTGCTGTCAATCCTTTCATTGAGATTCCATGTTCTGAAAACAACTCCGCTTGAATCAGTATATAATAGAGACAGCTATATTCTTCCTTGTTTCCGTAAGGTAACCGTTCAATAATACTACCGTAATGGTACAAGGCGGCCAAACGTCCTTTTAATGCACCGTGGAGCTGCGTTATAGATTCCATAATAACCTCAAGGAACATGGAAACAAAAGGCGTTAAGTCCCCTCTGTTTTTTGAGCGGTTACAAATTTTGTAGGCTTTATAATACTGGGTGATATTTTCTTTGATGGTATAGGAAAGCCGGTAGCCCAAAAGAGGGTGGAGCTCTTTTCCCAGCATGTAGCTGCTGATGAATCGATTCAGGCGGCCGTTTCCATCATAAAACGGGTGGATATATCCCAACAAATAGTGAAATACACACACGCGATATAATAATTCGGTTGATTCATCTTCTAAATACCTGAGCGCTCGATTCATGGCATCTATGATTTTTTTCTCTGGGTAAAGTCCCTGATGGATTACTTTTTGAGCAGAATCTGTCACATCGACAATTTCCTTACGAAATACCGTTCCATCAGGTATATTATCGGGGGCATCCTCCGCCACCTCGTTCAGAACTAAATCGTCATATATTTTTCGGATATCTTCGCATGTGGACAAAGGAAGGTCTGCTTTCTCCTGTAGCATAGCGTACTTTTGCACTAAACCGGCAAAACGTTTGTGTTTATCGTTCCGTTCCAACTCCACCAGAACGCCGTCGATTTCCCGCCGGGTACTGTGTACGCCTTCAATGCCGTTTGTAAGCATGATTTCATCAATGAGACAGCGCCGGGAGAACTGCTTGATGGCAACTCCCGGCAACTCCCGGCATAACGCGCGGATATTCTTGTCCGCCTTCTGGATGGCAAGCATAAGGGTATGAATCTCCGGCGTCACCACAAAGAAGGCAGGCCAATCACCGATTTTCATATCAATATGCTGGGCATAAGGACTATTGAACCGTTCATGATAGGCTTGCTCATATGCAGCTTGGTCACTGTAAAACAGCTTGCTCAGTTCAGTATATTCCATAGAGCCTCCCTTGTGTGATGCGTATCATTCCTTCGTCAACGTTTTTGCGCATAACCCATTAAAAAACGCATTTTTTAATGGGTTAACGCATTTTATCACAAATAAAACGCAAAAACAAGGGTTTTTGGAGATGAGAAGAAAAGCCGGACAGGATAACCTGTCCGGCTTTTTAATACGGCGGAACGCTATCGGGCTTATCCAATTTTCATTGGCGGAGGACGGGGCGGACAGATGATATATTGAGACAAGGAAGGGGGGTGTGAGATGGCGTGGAATCAGGAGGGGCAGACCTCAATCACGCGGAAGATTCTTCAGTGGCTGAATCAATCCCCCGTCCTGCCGGAAGGGATTGACGCGGTGCGGTATGAGACGCTGGGGCAGGATACGCTGGGGCAGGATACGGCCTGCATGGCCCTTTCGCTTGTCCAAGAGGCCTACGCGGTTCGGCGGTACATTGTGGGCGGATATAGGGCCGAATACCAGTTCAGGCTGATTTACCGGATAAAGCCGGAGGGCGATATGGAAAAGCGCCTGCAGGCAGACGAAGCGCTTGACCGCGTGGGCGCGTGGGCGAGCAGTCAAAAGCCAGACCTCGGCGAACCTTTACACGTTTTAAAAGTGGAGCAAACGGCAAGAGCGTCTTTATTCGCCGCACATGAAAACGGCGATGAGGAACATCAAATTTTGATGAAAATAATTTATGAGGTGATGTAAAAATGGCAGACATGGAATTTAAGACGGCCCCGGGCGAAACGGTACAGCGGCAGCTTCTGATTACCTACCTGAACACCGGCACCGCGGCGGAGCCTGTTTGGCGGGCAGTGGGCAAGCGAGTGGAGGAAAGCTCCATTGAAATGGACTGGAGCACAGAGACCAAGACCGACATCTTTGGGGACACCTATACCTCCGGCAGGAAGGCGACCAAAACGCAGACCTTTGACCCGTGGGAGCTGGACGCCAGCGACGATGCGCAGCTGAAAATCTGGAATCTGGCCATTCGGGAAAACAACGTCAACGCCCTGATGAATCAGGACATGCTGATTGCCCATTTTTATGCCGGCAGCGAGGGGAAGGATTTTGCGGAACGCTACCGCTCCTGTGCAGTGCTTCCCACCGGCCTGGGCGGCGAAGGCGGCGGCAGCATTGGCATGCCCATCGAGGTTACTTACGGCGGCGAGCGCACCCTTGGCACGGTGAGCAAGGACGCAAGCGGCGCAATCACATTTACCGCTGACGCAGCGGTCTGACGGAGGCGCAGAACATGGGGGAGGCAAAACAGCTTCAATTTGACACGGGCGTTATCACTTACAACATCAATGGCAAGGTGGAGCTTTCATTCAATCCGGCCGACGTTTCCTTCATTGAGCGGCTGTACGGCGTTGTGGAGGAACTGGACAGGAAGCAGGAGAAGTACAAGAAAACGGTGGAGGAAGCAAAGGACACCAAAGAAGTGTTTGAGATAAGCCGGAAAATCGATGGTGAAATGCGCGAAGCGCTGGACGGCGTATTTAACCAGCCGGTCTGCGGCGCGCTGTTTGACGGTATGAGCATTTATGCGGTTTCCACGGAGACGGGCCTGCCGGTTTGGGTGAACTTTATTTTGGCGATTCTTGATGAAAGCGACGCGTCTATGACGGGCGCAGAGGGGCGCGCAAGAGACCGTTTAAAGAAGTACACCTCCAAGTACCATAGATGATAGACTATACGCTTCCTCAAGCGCTGACGGTATGCGGGGCGGAGTATGAAATTCGTTCTGATTTCCGTCAGGCGCTTGATATATACGCCGCGCTGAACGACCCAGAGCTGACGGACGCAGAGCGGGGGGAGGCAGTACTGGGTATCCTTTACCCGTCCTTTTATGAGGGCGAAATGCCGCCGGAGCACCTGGAAGATGCGGTGCGGCAGGCCCTTTGGTTTCTGGGCGGCGGCGAGGGAGAGCAAAAGAGCGGCGGCCCGAAGCTGCTGGACTGGGAGCAGGATTTTCCGCACATTATCACCAGCATAAACCGCGTGGCTGGGTGTGAGGTGAGGGCGCTGCCCTATCTCCACTGGTGGACGTTTTTAGGCTATTTCAACGAAATGGGGGAGTGTCTGTTTTCCCAAATCGTGTCCATCAGGAAGAAGCTGAAAAGCGGGAAGAAGCTGGACAAGCAGGACAGGGAATGGTACCGAAAAAACCGTGACCTTGTAGACTTCAAGCGGATATATACAGACAGCGACGAGGCGCTTTTCAGGCAGTGGAGCGGAACATAAAAAAGCCGCCCCGAAAGGGGCGGCAAAGGAAAGCTATGGGATTTTATTTTGCGGTGAACTGAACGGTGAGGCTTCCGCCGATGTAAATGGTATCGCCAGCCTTCAGCTCCAGATTTGAGTATGCAGGGTGGTAGCCCATTTGAATTGCAGTTGTTTCGGTTTCAGCGGCCAAAAGTTCATTTAACGTTCCGAGAATTTGCGAAGAAACGTTACCCATGAAATTTCCGCTTCCGGATATTGCCCTACAATCATATTTTCCGGCTTGGATGTCTTTCCCAACCGTATACTGGCCGGCGCTGAGGGTAAAGGGCGAAGTGGTGGAAGCGCTGCCGTCAGTGAGCGCCGCGGTGTTGCTGGCCGCGTCCCACGCGACGGTTAAGCCGAGAATCTGGGCGACGCCGCGAAGGGGCAGGTAGGTTGTTCCGTTGATGATAAAAGGCTCGACAGGATTGCCCTGCGCGTCTGTGGGAGTTACCTTGGCGCCGTTATAGGTGATGTTGATGCCGGTGTAGTTCAAAGTTGCCTGTGTTTGGCGGCCCGCGGCGGCGGCAGTTCCAATCAGGCCGATGGCGAGCACGGTAACCAATACGCCGGAGAGAAAGCCCTTCCATTGATGTTTCATTGTTTCAACGCCTTTCCTCTTCTTATTGGAAAGAAGCCCTGCGCCCTGCAATGGGAAGAATGGGAATCGTTTGGAATTGCCTGCAAAGTCTTCTTTCTCTTACAATAAATTACCACAAAACCCACACATTGTCTACCTTTGGAGGTGAAATATATGAAATATGACGGTTCCCTTGAGATTGACGTTGACCTGAAGGTGAGCAAGGCGGAAAAGAGCTTTGACCGGCTGAAGAAGAAAATCATAGAAGGCGAGCGGGAACTGGAAAAGACGGCGCGGCTGGGGGACAGGCTTGCAGCGAGCGTCCGGTCAGCGGCACGCTGGAGGGGGCCAGCAGGGGCGGAAAATGGGCGGTGGAAAAGGTGGTGGAAATCAATGCGTTTGAACTGTTAAAACATTGAAATAAAAGCGGTTTGTTTAGGTTGGATTGCTGGTTCCGGTTCTGAATGTTGGGGGTTCGAGTCCCTTCGGCCGTACCAAGCAGAAAACCGCTGAAATTACTGTGATTACAGTAGTTTCAGCGGTTTTCTTTTTCGCTTTTGGAGTGCTTCAAAAATACGTTTTATCGGGTTTTTGGTGGTATAAGTGGTGGAAATGGTGGTGGAAAAATTCACGCTGCAAATGCTTATTCAGCCTGCTCTGTTAGATGCTTTGGTGCCATCCAGCAGGGCGATGCCGTCATGCAGGACGGTTTGGTCTTTGTGTGTATAGATGTTTGCTGTGGTTTGGATATCAGAGTGCCCCATCAGCTCTTTAGCGACATTGATGGGGACGCCGGCCTTCTGTAGGTCGGTGCAGAAGGTATGCCGCAGGCAGTATGGCGTTAAATCCTTTGCCACGACGGATTCCACGATTTTGTTCCGTTCGAGCTTTGCGCCCATATGGATGTCAAGCTCCCGCAAAAAGCCTGTCCAGAGTCTGCGCAGGCTGTTTTCATTTTGAAATCTGCCTGTGCCAGTTGGAAAGACGGGGCTGCCGGGCGCCCCCTTGGCTTCGGTGAGCCGTGGCAGGAGAGCGGAATGGATGGGAATGTCCCGCACCCCGGCCGCAGTCTTTGGGGCTTTCACCGATGAGGAGCCGCTTTCTTTTGCGGAATGGATGTGTATTTCATTTTTCTTGAAATCCACATCCGCCCAAGTCAGGGCTGCTGTTTCACCGGGGCGCATTCCGGTGTAGAGCAATGTGAGAATCCACAGACCGGAACGGTGATATTCCGCAACGGCAAGGATTGCTTTACGCTCTTCCTCGGTAATGGAGCGCCGCTTCTTTTGGATGAAAGCGGGAAGCTCAAGAAGCTCCGCCGGGTCATAGGCAATAAGCCGGGACTGTCTGGCTCGCTTGAACATTTCCTGCATGACCAACCGAATCTTTTTCACATGAGAGGCTGATTTCCCGGCCTGCTCGTTCAGTATGATTTGCAGATGGACGTCCTTGACATCCTTCAGCTTGAGCCGGCCGATGCGGGGCTTGATATATCCAGCAAATTTCTCATCATACATGCCCAGAGATTTCGCCGTCAGCCCCTTTGGCTCTTTATAGAGGGCTTTCCATTGCCTGTACCAGGAATCCACGGTCATGCTTCCGTCAATGGCTTCCTCACCGCGCTTGACCGCCGCCAGCTTTTCAGCGAGCTTTGTCATGGCCTCCAGTTCAGTCTTGCCGGTGGCCTCGTACTTTTTGCCATTGTAACGGGCGGTCTTTCGGATATAACGGCTCTTCTTTAACGGCGTGTGGGAATCGCTGTGGTTTTGGACAGTGGCCACTTTAGCCCCCTCTTTCTCTGTGCCTTGCTCCCGATATGGTGCGGCCAAAGGACAAAAGGGAGCCTAATCCACTTTGTACAGTCTGAGCCGCCCAAACAGGTCTAATTCGATTGAAAACTTGATGATTTTGTCTGTGGGATGCACCTGTACCTTTGCTTCCTTTTCTATATTATCATTTAACGAAAAAGAGAGCTTGCGCAGGCCTTCTTCTACTTCAAAATAGAGTGGGTGAAGGTTATCCAACTGCCCAACTGGATTGCCATCGATGGAAACGGTGTAGCTTTTGCCGCTTCTGAGAAAATGAGATTTCATTAAAATTTCAAAGGGGACTTTTCTGGGAGAAACCGGAGCTGCAGCGTATGATTCATATTCCACATTTGCAGCGGCTGATTCACATGGTGCAGATGCGTCTGCCTTTGCCGCTTTCTGCGGCGCATCTGGTACAGTCACCGATATGAGAACATTATTACCAAAGACGTTCCCGCATTGCAGCTTCTGCCATTGCGCTTTACTGATGAGTACCTGACGTGGCTTGGAACCTTCAAATGGTCCCACAATACCCTGCTCCTCCATCTGGTCGATTAGACGGACGCAACGGGAATAGCCCAGCTTCAACCGCCGCTGGAGCATGGAAACGGAGGCCATACCAGTTTCCAAAACTATTTCGATGGCATTGGGCAGCAGCTCATCATAGTCGTTCTTATCTGGCGGCGGGGGACAAACCGCATTAATAATTGTTGCATCATATTGCGTACCCTCTGCCTGCGTCAGCCCTTCAAAGTCCTTTGTGCTTGGCATAATGGTCTTTACAGGGATGAATGTTCCGGAGCAAAAAAGGGCATCGCCAGGATGCAAAAGGTGTGCTGAATTTCGCTGACCAGTCGTGTGTCGCAACTCCGATATAGAGGCACTCTGGAAAACAATTTTTGAAAAGAACAGAGAAGTAATATCTTTTGTATTTTTGGCTGTCGGCGTCTGTGTGACCGCAATCAAATGGACGCCGGCGGTTCGTCCCGCTGACAATATCTGCTTCATGGGCGCGACACTCTCTGGAAACTGACTGATGACGGCAGATAAATCATCTGCGACAATTATGATATGGGGCAGCTCGTTTTCAAAACCTTCCCATGCCAAGTCGTTGTAGGAAGTAATACTCCTGACCGCTGTATTGGCAAAGATACGCAGACGCTTTTGGATTTCTGTTTGCACCCATTGAAAAACTGCGGCAATCCTATGCGCATCTGTGCAGACGGGAATAAGTAAATGGCCGGAAGTGCTGTACGGTAAAAATTCCGTGCCCTTTGTGTCACACAAGAGAAGCCGTAGCTTTTCGGGTGGGTTGTGGGTGGTCAAAGTCAGCAGCATAGAGTCAATAAAAACAGATTTTCCAGAACCGGTGGTGCCAGAAACCAGTAAAT
Organism: Oscillospiraceae bacterium; assembly: GCA_022793685.1. Taxonomy (GTDB): domain Bacteria; phylum Bacillota; class Clostridia; order Oscillospirales; family Oscillospiraceae; genus CAKUEI01. The sequence goes on along the minus strand of JAAWDI010000049.1, from coordinate 5,359 downwards.
GGTTTATTTTTGACAAATCTGTTTTGACCAGACTGCCGCTTCTGTCATCTCCAAGCGGGAACTCCAATGCGGTTGTCTGGGAGAGAGCATCTTGTAATGTACGCATATCGTCACGGCTTTCTGCAAACTATGGCGTTGGTGGCAAGAAAGTGATATGGGCTGTTTTAGCCTGTATGCTTTTAGGAAACAAAGGCACCGTTTGCTCAGTTCAGCCGTATGAAATTTTCACAGTCCGAGTATTTTCTTTTTAGCTGTGTCAAAATCCGCCTGAGATATAACGCCGTCGTCAAGCAATGATTTCAATTCCCGGAGCTTGTCTGTGTCAATGTTTGTGTCCGGAACTACATGCTGGACAGGATGAAGTGCCTCGCCTTGTGCGGCCTTCTTTTTTTGGTTTGCCAGCATGTCAGCTTCAATCGTATTTTTCAGCCTGTGGGCGTCAGAAGCGTGTATCGGACCATATTCAACATCGATGCTGCCAGCAGCGGTTGAGAACTTTATGCGTCCTCGTTGTAGTCCTATCTTCTTTATCGAAACGGCGGTGATGGTGTCAATTAAAAGCGTAGTGGTGTCTTTCGTTAAAAGGCCTTTCTTGATTTCAAGCCGATCGTCATAGACATTGACTGAGCACATATACAGATGAACAGTAAATCTTTTCATAAAATTTCCAGCCTCTCATTTCGGATTATATTGATAGCTTCCGTAATGATTATTTTCTTGCTTTCGACCGTTTTCGACGTGAGAAAGTCCGTTCTTTGACACATTTAAACCTGTATAGTGTACTCACGACCTGATTCAGAGAAGAAAGGGAAGGGTACGCATGGAAAACAGAAATGAAGAACGCCTGCTGAATATGATTGAAAACGCCAACGACCCTGTGCAGGCCCTCGCAGTGGCTATTCAAGTAATCCAAGATTTTTTAGAGCGGCCTCAATCATCCCAGTGACCATCTGCTGACTTTCCTCCGGCACCTGCCGGAAGAGCGCAAGCAGCTTGGCCTCATCCTTACTGAGCCCATCTCCGAAAGCGGAGGTGGGCTTTTCGCTTTGTTCCCCAGTTTGCAGGTAATGGACAGTTGTTTCAAGCTCTTCTGCAACTTTTAAAAGTCTATCGTATGATGGTTTGCTTTTTCCCCACCTTGCGATAATACCGTTTCCTATTCCGCATCTTCGTTCAAGTTCTGCAATGGTTATGTTTTTTTTCTTGCAAAGTCCTCGGATTCTCTCTACCACAAGGACACCTCCAAAAACTTTGGAAATTATCGAAAACGATATTGACAAATAGCGTATTCGATAATATAATAAATGGCGTGAAGAGCCCAAACGTAAATTTTTCCTTGACGGGCCTTGAAAAACACGCATTGTATCGACAACACAATGATAGCGTATTTTCTAAATCTCGTCAACACTTTTCTGGTGGAGGTGATAGTGCAATGGTAGAAAAGATTCGGGCTTTGTGTAAGAAACGCGGAATTAGCATTTGGGCATTGGAAAAAAAGCTCGGAATTGGAAATGGCGTTGTGGCCAGATGGGCTCAAAGCTCTCCCAGAGTCGAAAGTATTAAGGCGGTAGCCGATTTTTTTGGCATAACGGTGGACGAGCTTTTAAGGGAAACGGAGGTGGCAGGAGATGACGCAATTACAGGTCGCCATTCGAGAGAAGCGTGACCTCGGCTATCGAAGGTACGGCGGCATGATGTCTTTGGTGGAGCTGGCCCGTGAACTCAAAAAGGACGAAGTAAATGCGCGGGAATGGGCGAGGGAGCGGGGCATCGGCACCAGAGACGGGCGGCGCATCAAGTATGAGACGGACATGGTGATGAAGGCCATCGTGTTGGAACGGGGAATGGTGTGAGCTTCGTCGGGAAGAAGGGAGGTAGTGATGTATCTAAAAAACTGTCCCGAAAGTGGGGCGCAGCTTGACCGGAGCGGGTGCTGCGGCTGCCAAGCGCCGAAGCGCGTACATAGGCAGAAACGCCTCCGAACTTTCGGCAGGCGCATGAACCGCATACTGGACTGGCTGTTTCGGGGACTTGCGGCATGGAACGGCCTGTGGTGCCTTGCTATGGTGGACAAGCTCGAACGCGATGTGACCTATCCCTTGGCAAAGGGCGCTGTGCTGGTCGGCGTCTTTCTGGCGCTGACGGTGCTCTGCCTCTGGCTGGGGAACTGCTACCCGGAATGGCTGGGGCGGCGACCCCTTGGAGGAGGTGAAAAGCGATGACAATCACACAGGAAACCCGGCGGGAGGGACTGAACCACGTCCGGAAGCACCTGACGCCGCGAGCGATGCTCATTCTCGGCGCATTGCGTGAAGGCCCCATGACGGCGGCGGAGTTGGCGGAGAAGCTGGGCTTTTCCGACCTGAACGCCGTGAAGCCGAGGTTGAACGAGTTGAAGGGCATGGGTGCCGTCCGGGTGGTGGGCAAACGTCCCAACAAGCGGAGTGGCATTAACAACGCAGTCTATGAACTGGTGGAAAGAGGGAATGTGCTTTGAGGGTCTATGCGCAGAAAGGTCATGCTCTCTCTGAGACGGAACGGCTGGAGCTGGGTCGGCTGCTGCTCAAGGCGGGCTACATCGCCATGCTGGGGAAGGAAAAGCAGGGCAGCACGAGCCGTCATTATGTGGAGTTCTACCGGAAGGTGGAGCTATTTGGGCAAAAAGAGGCCGCCGATGAAGGTTGCAGCTTCACCGACGGCGACAAGAAGCGCGAGCATAGGCGCATAGGGGAGATAGACCCCGAAGCGGATGCCGATAAACCGAAGGGCGCGCAAAGCGTGGCCTGTTTGTCGGCGCAGCCGGAGGGGTTATCGACCCGACCATGCGCTCAATGCGAGCGTGACAAAGGAAATAAACCTATGGCAACTATAACGCAGAAGGGCGGTTTTGTCAATGCGCGACCTTGATTTAGAGCATCCGTCGGTGGCGCGGGCGCAGTTGACCGGCTACGGGTACGGCGAAGAAGAGCGGACGCTTCAGGACATGGACTTCCGCGAACTGGCGGAGGAAAACATAGAGGATTTTATCGACTGGGTGCTGTCGGGCGAGCCAGACGCGCTGGAGCGCTTCGCGGACGACCACCGGTACCTGTGGAGGGCTTGAGCATGGCAAGTAAAAACGGCGTGACCCATTACGCCAAGGGCGTGGCGTACATACCGGTTTACTTCCCAGAGGGGAAGGTGTGCTGCGCCAACTGCATGGTGTTCTGCCGCTATGAGGAGGCGTTCCGGCGGTACACCTGCCGAGCGACAGGGGAGCAGCTTATGCTGCCCTTCAGCGAAACAGGGGCGTTGTGCCCGATTGCATTAAAGGAGGCGTGAGGAGAGGCATAAGAAAAGCCGCCCAAATGGGCGGCGTGGAAATTGACAATAGGAAGCGTGAGGACAGGCGCATAGGGGAGATAACGACAGAGCGGATACCGGCAAACCGAAGGGCGCGCTTTGCGCGGCCTGCTTGCCGGTGCAGTGGCGGAGTTATCGACCCGGCCATGCGCCCAGTCCGAGCATGACAAAAGGCGGCGCATACAGTAGAATGACGGTGGGCGCTGCACAAGAGGCAGGCGGTCGGCCACACCACCCGAAAGGGGGTGAGGCTCATGCGGATTACGTTACATATCGGGCCTTTCACGGTTACGATTGTCGTAAAAAGCAGAAACCGCCACCCCGGCAGGTGACGGTTTCTGTTTGAAACTTTTCACTTAGACGCGGGCTGACCGCTTGTCGCAGCGCCCTTTCCAATATCATTTTAGCAGTGCGCCTCCGTTTTGTCAAGAAACGGGGGCGTTTTTTACTGCGTCATCGCTTGGTATAGCTTCATCAGCTCCGCGACGCAGGCGCTTTCCGTCATGGTTTTTACGTCGAAGCCATAGGCCGCCATGACGGCTTTGTCATTGGCTTGGTGGGCCTTTCTCAATTCCGGCGGCATGGTGGTCTCATCGTACAAGTCCGCAAGGCTGGAATCAGGGTACATGGCACGGGCATCAAGAATCGCCTGCGCGGTGGCCTCGATTTTTGTCTTTTGTTCATCTGTGGGACTGGGCCACGGGAAGTTGTTATAAACTACGTCTTTAGAATAGCGGTAATCGCTTTTAATTCTTCCGCATACCGCCCGTACCCACGCCATATGGACATTTGACATCATAATACCGAAGTGATAAATTTCCGCCTTTGGGATAAGCTGCACCGCATTATTGACAAGAATATCAGGAGAAACGAAACCGAACGGGATATAACGACGTGCTTCCGATGAGTGACACGGAATAATGATATATTCACTATCAGGGTGACGGATTTCCTGAAACAGTGTCGGCGTGTCAGCACTTTTTTTCGTTGCTTCTTTGGTGCTATTTTGTCGGAACTGCCTTACCTTTTCCACCCGTTCCATGATAAAAGCGGACTTTCTCAAATCTGCTGGAGATGCTTCCACCAACCACAAACAGTAGCGTGCTTTATGGTTAATATATTCAGTTGCACCATAAATCTGTCGAACAAATTTGGCAGAATCAGGTTCTTTTTTCAGAAGTTCATTCCGTTCTTCTTCTGTTAGAAACAGAAAACCGCCGTCCGTTGGTTTATTGCCATAGACCATCTGTGGAACGGGACAAAGAGACTTTGAGCGACTGTCAATAAAAACTGTGGGTGCGTCCAGCAAGTAGGCGTTGATATTCTCCGCCACCTGCGGCCTGTCCGATGTGTAAAGCACCTTGGGCCTGCTGTTCGGCGCGGTGCTAAACCCTACAATCACACAATGGACGGCGGCCTTGTCCTTTGCCTCGCTGTTCCACTTAAATGTACGGTGGGCAAAGTCAATGTGGATACCGAAGCGGTCAAAGAGGGGCTTCCAAACGCCCGCCACCTGCTCACCCTGCGTGATGCTATTGGTGGACACAAAGGCGGTGCGGGTAGCCGTCCCCTGCATGAGTTGGGCGGCCTTGAAATACCAGCCCGCCACATAGTCAATTTTGCCCGCCGTCTGGTAAGGCTTGCCCTTTTCGTCCACATAAATGGAAAGAATATCGTCCTTTTGCTCCTTGCTTTGCAGGGAGTACCCCACAAAGGGCGGATTGCCCATGATGTAGTCGGCGCCCGGCCAGTCCATGCGGAGGGCGTTGCCCTCGATGATGCCGGCATAGCTTTTCAGCGGCAGGAAATCAAGGCTCATATGCACCACGTCCTCGGTTTCCTTCATCATCTGGCTTTCGGCAATCCAGAGGGCGGTCTTTGCCACGGTCACGGCGAAATCGTTGGCCTCAATGCCACAAAATTGCCCGATGGAGACCTGAATGGGGCTGCCCATATCCAGCACAATCTGCCCCTTGTGGAGCAGAGAGATAACTTCATTTTCCAGCCGCCGCAGGCT
>JAAWDI010000069.1 GCA_022793685.1 Oscillospiraceae bacterium | reverse complement strand
TTTGTTTAACCTTTTCAAGAATTGCTGCATCCTCTTCCGATATTGTTATTCCAGTTGTCTTTGCAGGCGCAGCTGATGTATTATTTCCCTTGCCTTTGTTTCCTTTATTGTTCTTTCCTCTATTAGCCATCTGGTCTACCTGTTATGAAGTGACCTTTGTCAAGTGTAAATTACAAAAATCACCACAAACTTTTCCTTTCATTAAATTTTAACACTGGGTACAGAGGTAGAACCTCAGACTAACAGTCCCCGGCCTTGGCCACTCTGTTATACGTGGATTGGTTACCAACAGGTCAATGGTCCGCCGTGAATCTTGCCGTCTCCTAGCGTGAATCAAAATATATAAATATAATGTCAACAGAGGTAGATCGCAAATAATTCGGACCTTAGAGTGCTCCAAGGCTCTACCTCTGCATCCAGTGTTAATTAGTTTTGTTTGCAGATGAAATCTGATATAATCAGTTTTATCTGCTTAATTACCTTTCATGATATTCATCTGATTCTGTCACAGGCCTTGCCGCAAAGCGGTGCGAAGCAGCCTTGACCGAAACAGATGAATATCATATCTATCCTATATTCCCTGTTGCCATTCCCCACATGAAACAAGCAAGTTCTCTTGCTATTGCTGTGGTAGCTACATTTCTATTTATCCCTTTGTTTAATGTCATCTTATAGAATCGTCTACGCAGTCTTTCATTAGCTTTATCTGCATATGCTATTACTTCTGCAGAACATCCTTGTTGACGTTGTTTCAGTGATATAGATTTGTGTCCTATATTACCTCGTGTATAACTTTGAGCTGCTTCTACCATCAATCGCCTTAAATGACTGTTTCCGGCTTTAGTAATACTATATCGATTTCTATCATCACCGCTTGAATTCTCACTTGGAACCAACCCTAAAAATCCTGCAAACTTAGGTGCTTTTTCAAATCTGTTAAAGTCACCAATCTCAACAATCATTGATAAAGCTGTATGTGTTTTAATTCCTAGGAAGCATCCCATATTTTGAACTTTTTCCTTGTATTTCTCACCTGATGCAAGCTCTTCAATTCTATTATCAAGACGCTCTATCTTTTCTGTAAGATATTCGTAAGTCACAAGATACTCTGACAATGTTTCAAATCAAGATTCTTAAGCCATTTCATATGTGCGATTGTCCAATATGTTTTTCCGTCTTCATACTTCTTGCCATGACGAAGTACAAATGCAAGAATCTGCTGTTTAATCTTCTTAAGCATAAGCTTCTGATCATCACGCATGCGAATGTATTCCTTAACAGAATTATCTTCATCATCAGGAACATACACCTCGCTGTAAGTACGAAACGCTAAACATCTGGCTATATTACCTGCATCTCGCTTATCTGTCTTAACACGGTTTGTATTGGTGATAGCCATTGTTGTTGGTGCTAATATCTTACAGTCTACTGCATGCTCTTTCAGCTGATGATAAAGCGAATAACCTAAGCATCCAGCCTCATATCCACAAACAAAAGTTGCATCTTCTCCATACACTTTTCTCATTGATTCTATATATTTTAAAATCAACTTGTAATCTGAAGGTATTGTTTGTTTATACTCAACCTTATCAGTATCATAACAATAACAACATAAAGTGTAACTTTCCTTATGGACATCCATTCCTACATAAACTATACTATTCATTGTGACCTCCTATTGTATGCGGTAATCCCTGTTACCTGATATTGTTTTCATCAACTAATATCATACAGGTAAATCCACGAATCTACAATTGTGAGGTCACTTCATATTGTCTCCTAATCCATATAGTTGATCAAAAGTACTGTTACCTTCTTAAAATAATCTTGGTAAACTCGATATTCATCTAATGGAATCTCTTTTGGCTTAGTTCCATCATTATGTGCTCCAAACTTATTTCTCTGCTCATTGATATAAT
>JAAWDI010000003.1 GCA_022793685.1 Oscillospiraceae bacterium | reverse complement strand
GGGCCACCGGAGAGGACACCGGGTCCACCTCCACCCGCACCGGGTCATGGAGCAGGGCGTCCACCAACTGGGAGATTTCCGTCGGCATGGTGGCGGAGAAGAACAGGGTCTGCTTCTTCTGGGGCAGCCACTTGAGAATTTTCCGCACGTCGTGGATAAAGCCCATGTCCAGCATCCGGTCGGCCTCGTCCAGCACGAAAATCTCCAGATGAGAGAAGTCCACCAGCTTCTGCTGATAGAGGTCAATCAACCGGCCGGGGGTGGCCACTAAAATATCCACTCCGGCACGGAGGGCGCTCACCTGAGGAGCCTGCCCCACGCCGCCGAAAATAACGGTGTGCCGCAGGGAAAGATAGCGGCCATAGGCGGCGAAGCTGTCGCCAATCTGAATGGCCAGTTCACGGGTGGGCGTGAGAATCAGGGCGCGGATGGGACGGCCCTGCGCGTGCCGCTCATCCAGCCGCTGGAGAATGGGCGCGCCAAAGGCGCACGTCTTGCCGGTGCCCGTCTGGGCGAGCCCCAGCACGTCCCGGCCCGAAAGGGCGGAGGGAATGGCGCGCTCCTGAATGGGGGAGGGCTTTTCATAGTCCTGCGCCTCCAATGCGCGCACGATGGGGGCATTCAGCCCCAGTTCCTGAAATGTCATAGTCAAGGTTCCTTTATTTGAATTTGCGGAGAGAAAGCTCCGCGCTTATTTGTTAAGCCTGTGCAGGCGAAACGGCATAGGGAAGACCATCAAGGTCAAGGGGGATGATGTGCTCCGCCTTGAGGTAGCGGTTTGCGGCAAAGCCGGCGGCGTACTCTTCAATGGTAAAGTGAGCGTCGCTTGTTTTGTTGTGCTCCTCAAGTTGAAAGAGAAGCTGCCCGGAGAGGGTGTCATTGGTCACAAGAGCTTGCGACATATCCACCAGTTCCAAGTCGGCCTCCTCCAGTAGAAGAGTGCAAAGAGCAGTGTCGTAAGACCACCACTGGGATGTGCCGCCGTCGCCATAGGCGGCCGAAAAGTAGACAAACGTGGGAGCGAAATCATTCAAGTCAGGGTCGGTGGTGGTAATGCGGACGTCAACTGCGAGGAAGGACGGATTGAACTCTTCTCCGTTGGAGTTATAGAATTTTGTGTCCAGAAAAAAATCCGCGACATCCACCCACCGGGGGTTGCTCAACGTGATTTGCTTGCCCGCCACCTGAAAGGCGGAGCCGAGTTCGTGAGTGACGGTTTCTGTTTCCGCACTGCCGCCCATGGAATTGGCAAGATTGAAAGCCAAAAAGGCAAGGAGGAGGGCGGCGACGACCACTACAAGAACAACGAGCTGCTTCGGGTGAGCGCGGTAGTGGGAAGCATAGGCGGCAGGCCGGGCCGCCTGCTGAAATTCCAGCGAATAGAGAAAATTCTTGGAGGCAGTGGATACAGGGTCGTCCTTTTGAAGCTGCCTGCTGCTGGGAACAGAGGCTTTTGCACCGTTCAAATGAGCGTGGTCGGAGAACCCCCGACGGCCGTCGGGCGGATTATAGGCTCCACAGCGGGGGCAAAACTCGTCCTGCTCATAATGATAGAGTTTTCCACATTCACAACAGGTGATGCGTTTCATGTTGCCCCGCCTCCTATTTTTCCTGATTTAGGTAATTATATCATAAAAGGCGGGACATTGCAAACGCTTCACGCCTGGGGCCAGCGGGACAGCACGTCCTTCGGGGCGTTCAGCGCCCGCAGTACCGCCGAGACGGTGCTGTGGATGGTGGGGTTGTCAGCGTCCACCGTGAGGTCGGCATAGCGCTCATAGAGGGGCGCGCGGAAGTTATAAACATCCTGCAAGGTTTGCCCCGGTTCCATAGCGATGCCGCGGGTAGCCATATTGGTGAGCCGGGCGGTAAGCGCTTCGCACGAAAGGCGCAGGTAGACCAGGGTTCCCAGCTTTTTGAGGTGTTCCGCCGCCCCGGGACGGCAGACGGCGCTGCCGCCGGGGGCAATTACATATCCCGCGCAGGAAAGGCTTTTGACGGCGGCCTCCTCCGCGTCAAGAAAGCCCTCCGTGCCGCGGCTGTCCACAAGCTCTTGCAGGAGAGCGCCTTCCCGCTGCTGAATGACGAGGTCTATATCCAGAAAATCCATGCCCAGCGCCTTGGCCAGCAGGACGCCAACCGTGCTCTTGCCTGAGCCGGGCATCCCAATGAGGATAAGGTTGTCTTTTGTTTTGTCCATGGAGAGCTCCTTATTGACAGTCAAGATACAGGGCGCACAGCTTCAGGGTGTTTAGCAGACCGTCCCTGTGGGTGCGCTCCATGCCGTGGGAGGCGTGGACGCCGGGGCCGATGAGGGCGGCGCGCACGTCGCGGCCGGCCTTCCACGCCACCGCCGCATCGGAGGAGTAGTAGGGGTAAACGTCCACGGCGTAATCGAGCTTTGCACCATCCGCCAACGCGATAAGCCGTGAAACCATCTCATAGTCGTACGGCCCGGCGGAGTCCTTGGCGCAGATGGACACCTGCTGTTCCGTGCAGGTGAGGTCGGCGCCGATGCAGCCCATATCCACCGCCAGCAGCTCGCTGGCCTCCGGCGGCAGAATGGCCCCGCCGTGCCCCACCTCCTCATAGACGGTAAAGAGGAACAAGGCGTCATGCTTGGGGCGCACCTTCTGCTCTGTCATCAGCTCCAGCAGGGTGAGCAGACAGGCGGAGCCGCCCTTGTCGTCAATGAACCGTGACTTGAGGAAGCCGCTTTCCGTTACTACCGTCTTGGGGTCGATGCAGATATAATCGCCGGGGGCGATGCCGAGGGCGCGCACCTCTTCTTTGGTGTGGGCGACCTCGTCCAGACGGACATACATATTCTCCTCGTCCCGCACCCGGCTGGCGCTGTCAGGAAAGACGTGGGCGGCGGGGGAGAGGGAGAGCACGGTGCCGGAAAAACGCTTGCCTGCGCGGGTGACCACGGTACAGTATTCCCCATCCAGGGAGGGGAGCACCGGCCCGCCCACCTTGGTGAAGCGGAGGGAGCCGTCCTCCGCGATGGAGCGCACCATCAGGCCCAGTGTGTCAATGTGGGCGCAGAGGGCGACGGTGGTTCCCGCTTCACGGCCCGGAATGTGTACCATCAGGCCGCCCCGATTGGGGCGGGAGGTCTCGTAACCGGCGGATTGGGCGATGCCCTCGGCCAGGGCGACGGCGTCGCGGGTGAAGCCGCTGGGACTGTCCTGCCCCAAAAGTGCTGCGGCGTTTTGCAGGATACGGTCAGATGCAGTGGAAAAGTTCACGGTGGAAGCAACTCCTTTCTAAATAAATAGCCGCCCAACCGCAGGGCAGAAAAGAAGGCGCCCGGAGAAGCCCGAACGCCGTTTGTCAGGGAGAGAAAAAGTTTCCATTTCAAACATTATAGGTGGAGGAATTGGAAAAGTCAAGGAACAAAGGGGCTGGATGAACCGTCTAATAAAAAGCAGGCATGAAAAAACGGCGGCAGAAAGTTTATAGAATTTTAAGGTTTTGTTGCCGTTTTGTTGTTGCATTCGCGGACAAGGATATTTTAAACTAAAATAGCATTGTTTATGACACAGGAGGTCGAATATCATGGCAGAACTGCAAACTCCAATCGCGCCGCCTGCCGAGCCTGCGGCGCCTCAGGCTCCCGCTCCGGGAAAGGGGCCGGCGGAACAGAAGCTGAAGAAAAATAAAAAGCCCCGCAAGGTACGTACTATCGTTGGCCTTGCGATTCTGGCGGCCATAGTGGTCGCTGTTGTGGTGCTGTTGAAGGTGTTCCTGTTCAGCGAGGGGAAGAAGGAAATCCTCACGGATATTGCTTCTATTTCCAGCATCCAGAGCATGGTGGAAGGCAGCGGCACCACCAAGGCGAAGGACTCCGCCACCATCACCCTCACCACAGGGGGAACTGTACAGGAGGTGTTTGTGCATGAGGGCGACCAGGTCATGGAGGGACAGCCCCTGTATGTCATCGACTCCAGCGAGGCGCAGAAGGCGGTGGAGGACGCCCAAAAGAGCTATGATAATCTGCAAAAGCAGCTCAAGGGTCTGTATGATGCCATCAACGACCTGACGGTGACCGCCCCCTTCTCCGGCAAGCTGCTGGAAGTAGCGGAAATTAACGTGGGCGAGGACGTGGGGACAGGTACCAAGCTTGCCACGCTGGTGGACGACTCTGCCATGAAGCTGTCCCTGTATTTCAGCTATGCCTATGAGAACAGCGTTTCCGTGGGCCAGACGGCCTCTGTCTCCATTCCGGCTACCATGAGCCAGCTTAGCGGCAAAGTGGTGGAAATCAATAAGGTGCGCTATGTTTCACCGGAGGGCAGTGTGTTCTTTGAGGTGGTGCTTGAGGTGCCCAACACCAGCGGCACCCTGACCGCCGACATGGAGGCCACGGCAAGCCTGACCGTAAACGGCGAGACCGCCTATCCGTACAATGGCGGCAAACTGTCCTATAAGCGCACCAAGGACATTGTGACCAAGGTGGGCGGCGAGTGCCTGTCTGTCAACCTGAACAACTATGCCGACGTGAAGGCGGGCGCCACCCTGCTGAAGATGTCCGGCGAGGACAACGACGAGCAGATTGCCGCACTGGAGTCCCAGATGGAAACGGCGGCGGAGAACCTGAAAAAGGCCCAGGACAACCTGCAAAACTTCAATGCCGTGGCTCCCATTTCAGGCACGGTGCTCTCCTGCGGACTGGTGCAGGGCGAGAAGGTGGAGAACGGCACCACCGCCATTGTGATTGCGGACACCACCACCATGACGGTGGATATTCAGGTGGACGAGCGGAACATCAGCTATGTGCGGCCGGGCATGGAAATCACCATCAACCAGTATGAAAGTACATATATGGGTGTTGTGGAATCGGTGAGCATGACCGCCACCGGCGAGAACGGCGTTGCCTACTTCCCTGCGGTGGTGAAGGTGGACAATCCCGACGGAATGCTGATGAGCGGCATGTACGTTCAGTACAGCATGGTAGCCAGCCAGTCGGACAACTGCCTGGTGGTGCCTATTGCCTGCGTGAAGAACGTGGCGGACAGCGAGGGCAATCCGGTGACGGTAGTATATCTCAAGAGCGGTTCCCGTCCGGAGAACGCCGTAGAGATGCCGCCTGAAGCGGAAATACCCTCCGGCTTCTATGCCGTGCCGGTGGAAACCGGACTTTATGATACCATGAATGTGGAAATCCTCTCCGGTCTGAACGAGGGGGACGAGGTGTTCACCAATTACATGACCCAGCAGGCGGACTCCTATCAAGGCTATTAAAGCCGGGAAGGAGGCGTTGCAGGCATGTTGATTCAAATCCAAAACATTTTTAAGATTTACAACGAGGGAAAGGAAAACGAAGTGCGTGCCCTTGGCGGCGTATCGCTGGGCATCGACAACGGCGAATTTGTGGCCATTGTAGGTGCGTCGGGCAGCGGCAAGTCCACCCTGATGAACGTGCTGGGCTGTCTGGACATTCCCACCTATGGGGATTATCACCTGGACGGCACCGACGTGACCAGTCTGACTGACAAGCAGCTTGCCCACATCCGCAACAAGAAGATAGGCTTCATTTTTCAGGGCTACAACCTCATTCAGGAGCTGGACGCGCTGGAGAATGTGACCCTGCCCCTCATCTATCAGGGACTGGGGGCGGAGGAGCGAATGGAACGTGCCATGGACGCCCTCCGCAAGGTGGGCATGGACGACCGTGCCCACCACAAGCCGGCGGAGATGTCAGGCGGCCAGCAGCAGCGAGTGGCCATTGCCCGTGCCATTGCCACTCACCCGCCTATCATCATGGCGGACGAACCCACCGGCGCGCTGGACTCCAAAACGGGCGCCCATGTGCTGGAGATTTTGCGGGAGCTGTACCGGGGCGGCACCACGGTTATCCTCATCACCCATGACAACGGCATCGCCGCCACGGCCAAACGGGTGGTGCGCCTTTCTGACGGTGTAATCATATCAGATGAGCTTCAGGAGGTGGACTGGCAGTGAATCTCAGACAATCCTTCAAGATGGCGCTCAAGTCCATCTGGGGCAAGAAGATGCGAAGCGCCCTCACCATGCTGGGTATTATCATCGGCGTAGCCGCCGTGGTCATCATGGTTTCCGTCATTCAGGGGCAGAACGCCCAGACCATGAAGATGATGGAGAGTCAAGGCACCAACAAAATCGAAGTGAACGCCTATAAATACTGGGGCGGCGATGTGTCCCAGGAACTGTATAACTACTGTCTTGGCCTCTCTGATTTGGTGGTGGGCGTGACCCCTAATATTCAGATATACAATGAGATGACCATTCAATATGGCAGTAAGAGCTATAACACCCAGCGGTGGGACGACTGGGAGGACATGGTTACAGTGGCGCTGGGCAACGATAAATATGGCCTATGCAACAACTACCAGCTTGCCAAGGGTCGGGAGTTGTCCTATCTGGACGTGGAAAAGACCAACAACGTGTGTGTGCTGGGCGGCGGTCTGGCCGATAAGTTGTTCGACTATTTGGACCCGGTGGGGCGGTACATCAATATCAACGGCAACCCCTTCCTTGTGGTGGGGGTCTATGAGAAAAAAGCGGTGGACGGCTGGCCGGAGTGGGACAATCTTGTGCTGTTGCCCTACACCTTTAACCGCACGCTGAACGGCAACTCTCAAATCAGCTCTTATTCCGTTAAGGCCACCAGCACCCTTGCGGCCACGGAGGCGGTCACCCGCTTGCAGGCGTTTCTGACCGGCCTCATTCCGCAGGGGGCAGGCGATTTTTATGTTCAAAGCAACGACCAGTATATTGACTCGATGAACGAGCAGCTTTTGATGCAGAGCCTTGTGCTGGTGGGCATTGCGGCCATCTCCCTGCTGGTGGGCGGCATCGGTATTATGAATATCATGCTGGTCACCGTCACCGAGCGCACCCGTGAAATCGGCATCCGCAAGGCCATCGGCGCGGAGCGGAAGAGCATCGTAGCCCAGTTTCTGATTGAAGCCGCTGTCATCTGCGGCATCGGCGGCGTAATTGGCATCGCCATCGGCTATGCCGGAACATTGATTGCGGGCAAGCTCCTCCTGCAAATGGCTGACCCGCTTTTGCCCGGTGCAGGTATCACTGTGGGAGCCTTTGCGTTCTCAGTGGTGCTGGGCATTATCTTTGGCATGTACCCCGCCGTCAAGGCCAGCGGCCTTCAGCCGGTGGAAGCCCTTCGGGCAGAATAAGGAGTGTGAACGAGATGAAAAGACGTATCGTGAGCGCGCTGCTGTGCGCGGCGCTGCTCCTGTCTGCGGCAGCGGGGGCCTTCGCCGCCGCCGCGCCCTTCCACGACGTGACCGATGAGAAAACGCGGGTGGAGGTGGACGCCCTTCGGATGATGGGCGTTATCGAAGGGGACGGCACCGGCAATTTCAATCCTTCCGGTAGCCTGACCCGTGCTGCCTTTGCCAAAATGGCAGTGATTGTCATGGGCAAGGGCGATTTGGAGCCGACCTACCGCAACCGTACCATCTTCCCCGATGTGCGTTCCAGTCATTGGGCAAGGGGGTATGTGAATTTGGCGGCGGCCGGTGAGCCGAGCATCATCAAGGGCACCACCGGTGGCCGGTTCGAGCCGGACAGCAGCATTACCTATGGACAGGCCGTCACGCTGGTGATGCGGATGCTGGGCTATACCGATGCGGACACTGGGCTTATCTGGCCTAACGGCTATTTGGAACTAGCGGCACAGGTGGGTCTGACCAAAGGCCTGAGCCTGAGCGCCGGAGCTAATATCAGCCGGGCGCAGGCCGTTCATCTGTTCTGTAACCTGCTGAACACTCCCAAAAAAGAGGGCGGCCTTTACTGTGCCAGCCTGGGGTCGGTCACGCAGGATGCGGTCATCCTCGCCCTTGATGTGGCGGCGGAGGATGGCTCCAACGGAGCTGTGCGCACTTCAGAAGGTGTGATGAAAGTTAAAAGCGGCGTGGCGCCCCAGTCCATGCTGGGCCAGAAGGGCAACCTTATCGTCAACGAGAAGGGGGAAATCATCACCCTGATTCCCACAGGTGGTGAGAGCAAAACCATCACCGTTTCCGCAGCCAACAGCGGCCAACTGACGGACTCCTCCGGCGCCCGCTATACCGTCCCCAAGGGTACGGTGGCCTATACCTCAGAGGGCAAGGCAATTTACGACACTGACAACGTGTGGATGGACATCTATTCCGGTGCGCGGGTGACCCTTTATTACACCTCCGGCAAGCTGACCGGACTGTACGTCAACACGGCTCCTATGTCCGAAGCGGTGGTGGTGACAGGCTCAGCCACGGCGGCGTCCTTCCGCACCCTGACGGGCGGCGCAACCAACTGCCCGGTCTATAAGAACGGCCAGCGCATCAGTTACAGCGATATTCAACCCTATGACGTGGTGACCTACAACGCCGGGGCGCTGACGGTTTCAGGGCTGAAGGTGGCGGGCGTCTATGAAAACGTTACCCCCAATGTGGAGTATCCCAGCACCGTCACCGTTATGGGTCACCCCTTTACAGTTCTTCCCTCGGCTGCAAGCACCTTCTCCGGCTTGAAGCTGGGTCAGAGCGTCACCCTTTTACTCACCGCCGACGGGCAGGTGGCGGCGGCTTATCCCGCGGGCAAGGTGCAGTCGGAAACGCTGGCAACGGCCAAGGGGAACTATGAGCAGGGCGCCGAGGCGGAGTTTGAACTGCTTGGCACGACCATCACGCTGAGGGGAACGCTGTCCAGCGGTACGGCGGTGAAGGGACAGCTTGTGAAGCTTACCTCCTATGAGAAGGGCAAGCTTCGGGTGGAGAAGCTGCCCACCAGCACGGCTCCCGGCAGCTTTGACGCCCAGACCATGAAGCTGGGCAGCTACACCGTTGCCGCCGGCGCGG
Source organism: Oscillospiraceae bacterium (assembly GCA_022793685.1). GTDB lineage: Bacteria > Bacillota > Clostridia > Oscillospirales > Oscillospiraceae > CAKUEI01. Next base: position 14,997 of record JAAWDI010000003.1, on the reverse strand, counting down.
TGCTGGGCGACCGGGTGGGCGACGGCCCCGTGGTTCCCATCACGCTGGACGACGTTCCCAGTACACGGGTGGCGTCGGGCAAAATTTCCTATTACCACCTGAGCGGTAATGTTGTGGACGTGCTCATTTTCAACGACTTGACGGGCGACTGCTACACCTATGGCCGCATCACCAGTCAGGTGGAAACGGTTACAGACTCCGGCTTTACCATGAGCGAGCGTACTATGAAGGTGGAAAACAAGAATGGCACGGTGTCCTATGTCGGCGGCGGCACGGTCAGCGGCGGTATGCGAATCTATGGCGGCGTGGCCCAGTCGGGCAATGGCCGAGTGGCTAACTGGCTGACCCTCTCCGAGCTGCGGAGCGTACCCCGTTCCGCCTTTACCACGGTGGACGGCAGAACGTACTGCAACCACGGCGGACAGAGCTTTCCGGTGGCGGACGGCGTGCAGTGCTATAACAACGTGTCTGGTACATGGTTTGAGGATTTGACCCAATGTCGGGCTTTTTCCAACAACCTGACGGTGTATTATGACCGCCCCGCTGCCGAAGGGGGCAAGGTTCGGGTCGTGGTGGCAAACTGACTGGAGCAATTTTCCTTCACATAGCTTTTACATGGGAGGGAACCGATATGAAAAAGTTCACATTCTGCGTTCCGGCGCTGCTGGCCTGCCTGCTGCTTCTGGCAGGGTGCGGCCAGACCGGAGAAAAGGGGGGCGCCCCAACCCCAACCCCCACGGTCGGCCCTTCGGCGGAGGCCAAAGCGGCCTATGAGGCGTTTTTGGCGGGTGACATTTCCCTGTTTGACAGCGAGAGTGTGGAGAGATGGGGGCTGAACGACTGGGATACGGTCCTTTCGGGGGAGCTGGAATACACCTACCTTGATTTGGACGGCGACGGCGGGGAAGAACTGCTGGTGCAGTGGGTGAACGACCCGGGCAGCTATAACGGCGTGTTCCACTTTGAGCACGGAAAGCTGTTCTGCTGGGAGAACGATATGGTAGAGGCCACCAGCCGGAATTACCCCCTGAAAGACGGGACAGTTGTTTATCAGTACGATTACAACGGCACCTGTTCTTATACCCTGTGCCAGTGCCAGCCGAACGGGGACAAGGAACCGGTTTCCACTTTGTTTATCCGGGAGGAGCTGATTCCAGAGGACAGCACCGCGCCGTGTCCCTATTACGAGGTGGACGGCGAGGAAGTGGACGAGGAAACCTTTGAGGAGCAGCTGAAGACGCGGGTCACCGACCAGTTGTTAGACCGTTCGGCGTGGATGGCGCTCAAATAATTAAAACCAACAGGGGCAAGACCATATGGTCTTGCCCCTGTTGGTTTTTGAGAGAGGGAAGTTTATGCGGGCTGTTTGACCGGTGCGCGGAGAGAGAGAAGCGCGCACACGGCGCAGATGGGAAGAAACAGGTAAAAGTTGATGCCCCGGCAGAGCACCAGAGCGGGCGCCACCATATCCGCGCCAAAGATGGGGGCGAACAGGTTCAGGAAGCCGCCCTCGGCAGCGCCCACGGCGCCCGGCAGAGGAAAGGCCGCGGTGGAAAGGGTGAGCACCGCCTGTGTGCCCACCGCCCGAAGGGACTGCCCCGGCATGCCGAGGGCCAGACACACGACGGCGGGCACCAGCATCATGCACATACACTGCATGGTGGTGCAGCAAAAGACCTGAAGCAACAGCTTGGGAGAGCGGCGGATGCACTCCGCGCCCTTGGCATAGTGCTGGAGGCCGCCCTCCGCCTTTTCCCGGACGCTTTTGCCGCCATCTTTCAGGATATTCAGGCGGCACAACAGAGAGATACAGCCGAAGATAACGGTGCGTGCCACCCTTGGCAGGAAGATGACGCACAGCATGCCAACCGTGAGCGCGGCATTGATGCCCGCGCCAAACAGCAGGAGAAGTCCGACCCCGCCGGAGCTGAGGCCGCCGCCCAGAAGGGCGTAAGACGCCAGTCCGGTGGCCAGCATGGAGCATTGATAGCTCATGGACAGCACCAGAATGGTGAGGGACGCGGTGGACAGCGGCACGCCGTAATGGGTCATAACGTAAATCTGGGCGGGCTGGCCGCCGGAGGAGGACGGCGTAATGGACGCGCAGCAGAAGCTGAGCAGAGATGAGGTATAGCACCGCCGCACAGGAAGGGGCGCGCCGAGGGCGGCCAGAATACGGCTGGAGGCCGTCGCCTCACACAGTACGAACAAAAACATGAGGCAAAAGCCGGGCAAAAGCAGAATGGGACGCACCGCCTTTAGGGCGTCCTTCAACTCCGCCAGAGGGAACGAGCGGAGGAAGAAAAACGCCACGAGGGCGATAAGCCCCGCAAACAGCGCGATGGTGATAAGCCACTTCTTCCGTTTAGGCGGCATGGCGGACGGCCCCTTTCCGCTCGGCCAGACGGGAGAGCAGGTCATAGAGGGCGTTGGGCCGCAGAGAACTGCGGATTTCCGCCGCCACAGCGGACATGCGGCGCAGGCGGGCGTGGTCTTTCAGTAGGCTTGCGATGGCGTTCAGGCAGCGGTCCGGGTCTTTGGGGGCCACGACCGCCGCGCCGCGGGCGGAAGCCAGAGCGGCGTTGTTCTTTTCCTGCTCCATGGCCGGGTCGGGCACCAACAGAGGGATGCCGGAGTAGAGGGCTTCAAACAGGGTGATGCCTCCGGCCTTGGAAACCAGAAGGTCGGCATGGGCCATCCGCGCCCGCACGTCGGAAACAAAGCCCAAAACAGTGATGTTTTCAAATTTTCCCGCAAGGCGTTCATACAGCTTTTTGTTGCGCCCGGTGATGACGGTGGTGTGGACGCCCTCCAAAGCGGCCAGCCTTTCATAAAAAGAGAGCTTGGTGGGCAAAAGACCTGCTCCGCCGCCCATCAGCAGAAGCTCCTTCTTCGCGCCCGGCTCCTTTTGGGGGAGGGGCGAGTAAAACTCCGGATGCAGAGGGATGCCGGTGAGCAGGATGCGCTCGCGGGGCACGCCTTGGCCTTCCAGCGCAACGGCGATGTCACGGGAGCCGACACAGTAGTAATCGGTGCCCTTGTTCACCCATTCGGGATGGGTGGATAGGTCGGTCAGGCAGGTGATGAGGGTAAAGTTTGCCCCGTGGCGGCGGCACCGCGCCGCCAGAAAAGAGCACACCGGGTGAGTGGAGATGACCACGTCTGGGTGGTGCTCGTCCAACAAAGCGTTCATCCGCTGGGAAAAGACCCGCAAGGGGGAGAACAGCTTGCCGCCGTCCCCGATGGCGGACATGCGGTAGTAAGCGTTATAGAGAGGGCTCATGTGGTTGGCCAGCGCGTCGAAGATGCTGTACCAGAGCGCGGCGCCCTCCTGAGAGATATATTCCGGCAGGTCAATCAGCGTGATGTTTGCCGTATCGCCGAGCCGCGCTTCGGTCAGGGTTCGGATGGCGGTGGCGGCGCTTGTGTGGCCTGCGTTGAATTTTCCACTTAAAATCAAAATGTTCATGAGGCGTTCCCTCCAATCTCAATCATATCATAGCAGGGACTTTATTAAATGGAAAGGGGGAGAAAAATGAAAAAATGATTAAGAAGAAGGAAAGGCGGCGGATGTTAGGGCAAAAAATACCGCGTTCGGCATATTTTACGAAATTTTCAATTTTTTTCTGTGCGAAACGCGTATTGACGAATATTTAACAAGAGAGTAAAATCTGCGTCGCAGAGTTTGCTAAAAAAATATCATAAAAAGGAAACAAGATGATAAATTTTGCTCAAATTCTGTAAACAGCTTACTGCCACCCGAAAACGGGATGGCGGACAATGCAAAAGGAGAGGCGCAGAATGAAGAAAAACAACGCAAAGATTGGCATCTACATGGTGTCCGTTTTGATGATGGGAGCAATCGGCATCTCAAGCGCCCTTGCCACCATCGGAGCACATTTCCCCCAGTATGACCAGACCTACATTGCAAATTTGGCTTCGGCAGTCACGCTGGCTGTCATTCCCACCACCCTTGTCACCGGTAAGCTGATGGACTTTATTTCCAAAAAAGCATTGACGCTTGCTGGCATTGTTCTATTCCTGATAGGCGGCGTTGTACCGTTCTTTTTGGACAATTTCAACGCCATCCTCGGCTGCCGCATCATCTTTGGCGTTTCCATCGGCCTGATTCAGACCCTTTGCGCCGCCTTGGTTGCCGAAAACTATGAAGGCGCTGACCGTGATAAGGTCATGGGCACGATGAACTCTTTCCAAATGCTGGGCTGTATCATCATGCAGTTGATAGGCGGCCGACTGGCCGACATGGCTTGGAACTATATCTTCCTGGTACACCTGATTGCCATCGTGGGTCTGATTGGCTGCGTCTGTTTCCTGCCTTATCACAAACCTGTCCGCCGCGTAGAAAGCAGCGCAGCTGCCGCAGAGACAAAGGAAAAGTTCCACATCACCGGCGGCTGTGTATTTGCATGGGTCATGATGCTGATTTACTTTATCGTAGGGCAGGTTTATTCCAACAGCGTTTCCTATGTCATCATGGAGAACGGCATCGGCACTGCGGCTGACACGGGTATTGCTATCACCTGCTTTGCCATCGGCGGCTTTGTCATGGGCTTCTTCTTCTCCAAGGTATCTGCAAAAGCCCGCCACATCACTATGGCGATTGGTCTGCTTGTCGGTACGGCTTCTTATATCCTGGTGGCCTTCTCCGGCAACCTGATTATGCTGTATATCGCTTCCTTCATCACCGGCCTCGGCTTCTCTATCATGATGCCCAGCCTGATGAACGGCGCCGCAAACTCTGTGAACGCTGCCACGGCGGGCGTTGCCGTAGCAGTTTCTACCTGCCTTCAGAACGTTGGACAGACCGTCAGCCCTTATATCACAAATCCCGTGGGTTACTACTTTGCGCCCAAGCTGGGTCTGACGCCGAATCAGGGAACCATGTTGATTTTTGGTATCGTGCTGTTGATTCTGGGTGTCATTCTGCTGGCGGTAGGCATCTCCAAGAACGCGAAGGAAGTCAAAAACGCCGCTGCGGGAGCGTAATCAACAAAATTTTGTGCTGGTACAACAAAAAATAACTACCACTTAATGCTCTTTTGCTTTATAATGACGGTATGAGGAGGAATCCGCCCATAAAAGCGGCCATGGATAAAAGGAGGAATCTTGTACCATGAGTGAAGCAAAACGAGTCAGTAGTATTGCTGAGAAAGTGGAACCATATGACAAAGTCTGGGGCGTAGGGGCGTCCGGCTTTGTGACCGACCCGTCTCCCTTTGAGCGCATCAACCTGATTTTGGACGACACCGAGCGCACCACCAACGGCGAGGTGATTGCAGACCGGGCGCTGGTGCTGACCGAGGCATACAAGAAGTACCGTGCTGAACCTCACATCATCAAGGTGGCCAAGGCCATGGCAGAGGTACTGCACCGTTGCCCTGTGTACATTTACGACCATGAGCTGGTGGTGGGCACCCTTCAGGTGACCAAGAAGAACGCTCCGGTTTTTCCGGAATTCGGTCTGAACTGGCTGATTGGGGAGATGGAGGACGGCCTGCTGGGTTACAGCGAGAACCGCACCCACGATTATTTCACCCATACCCAGGAAACCTATGAAGCCCTAAAGGGGATTCAGGCCGACTGGATGGGGGAGAGCGTGGACGAGCGTTTGACTCCTATTCTGACAGAGGATGAAATCAAGGGCTCCCACATGGGCAAGGGGCTGTTCCTCTGTAATGCCTACATCTTCTGCGGAGCAGGACATTTGGGGGTCAACTATGACCGGCTGCTGCACATGGGCTTTGGCGGCATCCATGATGAGATTGAAGCAAAGATGGCTGAACTGGACGAGAGTAAGCCGGAAGACGCAAAAAAGATGATAAACCTGAAGGCTGACCTCATTGCCAACGAAGCGTGCACCGACTTCATTCTCCGCCATGCCAATCTGGCTCTTGAAATGGCGGACAAGGAGAGCGACCAGACCCGCCGGCAGGAGCTTTTGCAGATTGCGGAAAACTGCTCCGCCGTGGCGCGGGGCGTGCCGCAGACTTTCTGGCAGGCCATTCAGGCTGTCCACTTTGCCAACACACTGGTGCTCATTGAAAGCAACGGCCACTCCATCTCTTACGGGCGGTTTGACCAGTATATGTATCCCTTCTATCGCCGCGACATTGACGCGGGCGTCATCACCCGTGAGCAGTGCCAGGAGCTGATTGAAAACTTCAACATCAAGATTTGGGACATGAACAAGGTGCGCGACCATGTTTCCATCAACATTTTTGCCAACGGCGGCATCGGCGGCCCCTGCCTGACGGTGGGCGGCATCAAGCAGGACGGCACCGATGGCACCAACGACCTGACCTTCATGATGCTGGACGCGGTGGCCCACACTCGCATTCCCTGCCCGTGGACGGCGGTACGCCTCCACGCAGGCACGCCCCGCAAGCTGTTGGTAAAGGTGGCGAACCTCATCCGCCTTGGTCTGGGCGAGCCGAAAATCTTCAACGACGACGTGACCATCCCCTCCATGGTGGCCAACGGCCGCACACTGGAGGACGCAAGGGACTATCAAGTGGTGGGCTGCGTGGAGCCGGACGCTACCGGCAAGGAGTACGGCTGGCATGACGCCGCCTACTTCAACATCAACAAGGTGCTGGAGCTGGCCATCAACGGCGGGCGGTGCATGGAGTGCTCCGCCGAGTGCCCCCGGTATGCCAAATGCGTCGGCGTGGGCAAACAGCTTGGCCCTAACACCGGCAGCTTGGAAACCTTTACCGACTTCCAACAGGTGCTGGACTCCTATGACAAGCAGATGGCCTACTGGTGCGGCAAGATGATTGCCATGCTGAACAAGGTGGACCTCATTCATCAGGAGGTGAAGCCCCTGCCCCTGCTGTCCGGCCTGATGGAAGGCCCGGTGGAGAAGGGCGTGGATATCACCCAAGGCGGCGCAAAGTATAACTTCTCCGGCCCGCAGGGCGTGGGTGTGGGCAGCGTGGGTGACGGTCTTGCCACCATCCGTCAGTTGGTATTTGAGGAGAAAAAGGTCACCGGCAAGGAATTGCTGGAGGCTGTGCGTGCCAACTGGGTGGGTCATGAAAAGCTCTATGCCTATATCAACTCCGACCGGGTGCATCACTATGGCAATGACGACGACTATGCCGACCAGTACGCAAAATTTGGTCTGGAAACCTACTGTAAGTACATCAACGGCGCTCCCACTGCCCACGGCGGCCACTTTGAGGCGGGGGCCTACTCCGTGGCGGTGAACGTGGCACTTGGTATGAGCCAGCACGCCTCAATCGAAGGCCGCAAGGCGTGGGAGCCTATCTCCGACTGCATGGGCGCGGTGCATACCCTCTGTTGCCCCCACGACGTGAAGGGCCCCTCCGCCATCTGCAATTCGGTGACCAAGCTGGACCACTCCCTCTGCGGTAACGGCACCCTGCTGAACTGGAAGTTCTCCCCCTCGGCGCTGGAGGGCGACGCAGGGCGTGACAGCCTCATTGCCCTGATGGAGACCTACATCCAGCGCAAGGGAATGCACAGCCAGTTTACGGTGGCGTCCCGCGACTCTCTGCTGGAAGCCCAGAAGAACCCCAAGGATTATCGCGACCTGCTGGTGCGCGTGGCGGGCTACTCCGCCTATTTCGTGGAGCTTTCCCGTGAATTGCAGGACGACATCATCGGCCGCACTGAGCTTTCGTTCTGACGGGAGGGAGACGGCATGACCGGCATCGTGGCCAACATCCAGCGCTATACCATCCACGACGGCCCCGGCGTGCGGACGGAGATTTTCCTGAAGGGCTGTCCCCTTCGCTGCAAGTGGTGCTCCAACCCGGAGACCATCTCCCCCCGGCCGGAACTGGGGGTGTACCCCACCAAGTGCATCGGGGAGAACGCCTGCGGAAGTTGTAAGGTGGCCTGTCCGGAGGACGGGAAGCCCCTGCGCTTCCGGGACGGCAAGCTGGAAACGGTAGACCGGACGGCTTGCACGGATTGTCTTGCCTGCACGGCGGACTGCTTCCTCGGCGCGTTGAAACCGTGGGGCATGGAGATGACGGTGGAGCAGGTGATGGCGGAGGTACTGGCCGACCGGACGCTATACCAGAAGTCGGGGGGCGGCATGACCCTTTCCGGCGGCGAGGTAACGGTGCAGGCGGACTTTGCCCGCGCCCTGCTGGAGACGGCAAAGCGTGAGGGAATCCACACCTGCGTGGAAAGCGCCCTCTTCTGCCGGTGGGAGACGCTGGAAAGGCTACTGCCCCTGTGCGACTTTTTCATCACCGACGTGAAGCTGATGGACGCCGCCGCCCACAGGCAATGGTGCGGCGTGGACAACGGCCTCATTCTGGAGAACCTGACCAAGCTGGCAGGCACAGGTCTGCCGTTGGTGGTGCGTATTCCGGTGGTGCCGGGCGTGAACGACGGCGAAGAGAACCTCCGTGCCACTGCCGCTTTTTTAAAGGAGAATATTGTTTCCGGCGGGGGCTTGCAGCAGGTGCAGCTCCTGCCGTACCGAAGGCTGGGGGAGGAGAAATATGCCTCCCTGGGGCGGGAATATCCGCTGGAAGAACCGCCCCAGTCCCCCACGGACGAGCGCTTGCGGGAATTGACAGCATTTTTCAAGGCGGAAGGTCTGCCCGTTGCCGTTGGGGCTGGAACCAAAACGGAAGAATAAAAACAGGCCCGGTGCATGGTCTGCGCCGGGCCTGTTTTTATATTGGCGTCAGGGGCGGTTCTGCTCGCCCCATGTGCAAAGCTCGTCTAATACCCGCATGAGGGACTGCCCCCGTTCTGTCAGGGAATATTCCACTTTGGGCGGGATTTGTGGGTAAACCTTTCGGGATACGAGGCCGTCTCTCTCTAATTGCTTCAGACTTTGGCTGAGGGTCTTGTCTGAAACTTTTTTTAGGTAACGCTGAAGCTCATTGAACCGGACAGGAGCAAACTCCATCAGGCAGTAAAGGATAATCATCTTGTACTTGCCGGAAATTAGAGAGAGGGTGTAACTGAAGCCGGTGTCTTCAAAGTTGGCGTTTTCAATGTAAGGTCGAATCATAAAACACTTCCTAAAAAGTAAGTACCTGATATAAAAGTGGGTACTTGATTTATCGAATATCTTAATTATAATAGAAGCGCAGAGAAAAGTCCAGAGAAGCTTTTTATGATACTATCAGGAGGAATCAAAAATGTTGAAATCCCTTGGCGTAAAGCCCTACTTGTACCCTATGCCTGTGTTGATGATTTCAACCTACAACGAAGATGGCACGGTGGATGTGATGAACATGGCGTGGGGCGGCATTTGCAGCCATAACATGGTTGCGCTGAACATCGGCGAGGAGCATATGACCACGAAGAACATCAAGAAGCGTGGCGCTTTCACGCTGAGCATTGCGGACATTGACCACATTGAGGCGGCTGACTTTTTCGGTATCGCCACCGCGAACAAGATGGCGGATAAGTTCGAGCGTTCCGGCCTGCACGCCGTGAAGAGCGAAAAGGTGGACGCTCCTATCGTGGAGGAATTCCCCGTCACGCTGGAGTGCAGGGTGGTGGAGTGCCAAAACGGCGTTGGCGATTTCCGTGTAGTGGGTGAAATCGTAGACGTGCTGGCGGATGAGAAGGTGCTGGATGAAAAGGGGAACGTAGACCCCACAAAGCTGAATGCTTTTGTGTTCGACCAGTTTCAGAGCGGTTATTATGCCATTGGCGAAAAGGTAGGCCAAGCGTGGAGCACCGGCATGAATATGACAAAGTGAGGGATTCCCCTGCGGCAAGGAGGACAGAGCGTATTCGCTCTGTCCTCTTTTTTGTATCGGCACATAAGGCACACGGATACGGCGGAAAATAGATTTGACAGCCGCCGCTGCGGGGTGATAGCATACAGACAGGAAATGTTTGGAACAGCGGCAAAAAGGGAGGAACCTTTATGGAAGAAACGATTTACGATGTGTTGGTGATTGGAGGCGGCCCGGCAGGCTACACCGCCGCGCTGTACGCCGCCCGCAGCGGCCTTTCCGTAGTGGTGCTGGAAAAGCTGGCCCCCGGCGGACAGATGTCCACCACAGGAACGGTGGACAACTACCCTGGCTTTCATGACGGGGTGGACGGCTTTGAACTGGGCGACCGGATGAAGAAGGGCGCAGAGCGTTTCGGCGCGAAAAGCGTATTCAATCAGGCGGTGGAGGTGGACTTGACAGGCGCTGTGAAAAAGGTCAAGACTCGCACGGGCGAGTTGCTTGCCAAGACTGTGGTGTTGGCCACCGGAGCCTACCCCCGCGAGCTGGGCCTGCCGGAGGAGCAGCCCCTTCGGGGCAGGGGCGTGGCCTATTGCGCCACCTGCGACGGCGTGATGTATAAGGACAAGACGGTGGTGGTCAGCGGTGGGGGCAATACCGCCGTGGACGACGCGCTTTACCTCTCCAAGCTGTGCAAAAAGGTGTATCTGGTACACCGCCGTGACGAGCTGCGCGCGCCCCGCTCCCGCCAGAAGGTGCTGGAGGACAACGGGGTGGAAATTCTGTGGAACAGCAAGATAACCAAGATACACCACGGCGAGCGGGTGAATGGCGTGGAGCTGACGGATACAAAAACAGGGGACACAAGGCTCCTGCCCTGCGAGGGCGTGTTTGTGGCCATCGGTCGGGTGCCCGATACGGCGCTCGTTCAGGGCCAGATTGAACTGGACGAGGGCGGCTATGTGGTGGCGGACGAGTCCACCCGCACCAGTGTGCCGGGCGTGTTTGCGGCGGGCGACCTGCGGGCAAAGGTGCTGCGACAGATTGTCACCGCGGTGGCGGACGGCGCGGCGGCGGCTCACTTTGCAGAAGAATACCTGATGGAGCAGGGCGGCTGACCGCCCGGCGGAAGGAGAGACACACCGATGAAAGAGCGGGGCTTTATTTCGCCGGGGCGCTATGTGCAGGGACAGGGGCTTTTGAAGCGCCTGTATGCTTATACCGCCCCCATGGGGAAAACCAGCCTTGTTATTTTGAGCGCGGGTGGCCAGAAGCGGCTTGCCTCCGTGCTGGATGAAAACGAAAAGGCGGCGCCAGGGCAGAAATTTGTGTGCGCCGCGTTTTCCGGCGAGTGCTGCATGGCGGAAATCGAACGGTTGACCGCGCTGGCAAAACAGGAAAACGCGGACGTGATTGTGGGCGTGGGCGGCGGCAAGGTGCTGGACACCGCCAAGGCGGTGGCCCACTTTGCAAACCTGCCTGTGGTGATTGCGCCCACCACGGCCTCCTCTGATGCGCCGTGCTCGGCTCTGTCAGTGGTCTATCATGAGGACGGCTCGCTGGACACGCTGCTGCACCTGCGGCGCAACCCTGATGTGGTGCTGGTGGACAGTACGGTTATCGTCACCGCGTCGCCCCGCTTGTTTGCCGCCGGTATGGGGGACGCCATGGCCACCTACTTTGAGATGCGCGCCTGCCGCAGTCGGGACGCGGACAACCATTTCGGTGCAAAAATCACGCTGGCGGCGGAGGCTATCGCCGCCAAGTGCGCCGAGGTGCTCTTTGCCGACGGCCCCGCCGCTGTGGACGCCGTTCGGGCGGGGGTATGCACCGCCGCGGTGGAGAACGTCATCGAGGCCAATACCCTGCTATCCGGACTGGGGTTTGAGAGCGGCGGCATTGCGGCCGCCCACCCCATCAACAACGGTCTGGCGGAGTTGCCCGCCACCCACAGCTTCTATCACGGGGAAAAGGTGGCCTTTGCCCTGCTGTGCCAGCTTGTGCTGGAAAACGCCCCTCAAGAAACGATGGAGCAGGTGCTGGATTTTCACACCAAGGTGGGTCTTCCGGTGACGTTGAAGGAGTTGGGCATTGACGCGCTCTCTCAAGAGGAGCTTCAGATGGTTGCGGCCATCGCAGACGGCGACGACTGCACCCACCGCCTGCCGGTGGAGGTGGACGAGGCTTCCATCGCCGCCGCAGTCGTGGCGGCGGACGCCATAGGCCGCCGCTGGCGGGAAAACGGCAGACTGTAAGGTACATGGGAGGCCGGACGGCGAAAGCTGTCCGGCCTTGTTTTTTGGAGATGTGTGGCGCGCAAAATACGCAGAGAGGAATAAGGACGGTAGAAGAAACTCTTTTTCTCGAATGGGAAGAAAGGTTCTGGACAAACCGGAATGTGACAGGTATAATAGACGATGATATGGATTTCGCCGGACGGAACAGGCCGGCGGAAGAAAAGAAGAATTTTTAGGAGGACATACCGATGGACATCAAATACGGTTTTAGTCAAGACCCCGCCGTGGTGGGCGAGTACCTGAAGGGCGGCTGCCTGCTGACCGAGGAAGAGGGCCTGTGGCTGGCTTGGGAGAGCAAGCCTGAGCTGGTAAAAGAGGCTCTGCCCCCCGTGCTGGATTACGTCAATCCGGTGGTGAGCGTGTACATTATGCGCATCGGCCGCACCAGCTTCGGCCCTGCGTTCATGGAGTCCGCCCTGATGCTGACCGCCAGCTACAAGGGCAAGGTGGGTATGTATGCCCCCTCCTTCCTGATGTACGGCCCCGGCGCCGAGTCCGCAACCGTTATGGGCCGTGAGATTTACGGCATCAACAAGAAGTATGCCAGCGACATCCGTTTGACCAAGACGGGCGACGTGGTGACCGCCTCCATTGAGCGCGGCGGCCGCCTGATTTTCGACACCACCTGCCGTCTGGGCGCTTACAACGACGAGAAGGCGGGCATGGAGGCTTTCGGTATGCCCAAGAAGGGCGACGGCGGCCCGGGCAGCGCTTACTTCTTCACCTATGAGGCCCAGCAGAAGGCGGACAAGGACATGGAGTTCACCGCCGTGCACCTGAACGATACCGTTTCCGTCACCACCCACACCGAGGACTGGCTCCCCGGCGCAGTGGAGGACATCGCCATGGAGGAGTCCCTCAACGACCCGTGGTCTTACTTCGAGGTGGTGAAGCCCATCGGCTGCGGCTATGCCCATGAAGAGCTGCACATGATTGAGCAGATTCATCACCACAATGTGGGCGACCCTACCGCCAACATGGCCAAGCTGCTGAGCAGCAAGTTCGACATGGCGGCCTTCGGCAAGTCCACCCGCATCCTGAACGCGGATTTTAACTGAGCAGTTCGCAGAGAGCGCCAGCGCCAAAGCGGCGCCGGCGCTCTCTTTTACATTGACGGAGGAAGTGATAGACGATGTATTGTGTAAGAAAGCTGAAAAACGACCTGTGGTGGGTGGGCGCCAACGACCGCAAGCTGGCCCTGTTTGAGGGGCAATATCCCATTTTGCGGGGTGTTTCCTATAACTCTTATCTCTTGTTGGACGAGAAGACCGTTCTGCTGGACACGGTGGACAAGAGCGTTTCCGGGCAGTTTTTAGAGAACATTGCCTATGTACTGGGCGACCGCAAGATGGACTATCTCATCGTGAACCACATGGAGCCTGACCACTGCGCCACGGTGGCGGAGGTGGCGCTTCGCTACCCGGAGGTCACGCTGGTGTGCAACCAGAAAACCGTGCCCATGCTGGAGCAGTTCTTCGGCAAGGGCATAACGGGCAAGATACAGGTGGTGGATGAAAAGGCCACCCTCAATACCGGCAAGCATATCTTGGCCTTTGTGATGGCTCCCATGGTGCACTGGCCGGAGGCCATGATGACCTACGACTCCACAGAGAAGACCCTCTTCTCCGCCGACGCGTTCGGCAGCTTCGGCGCGCTTCACGGTCACTTGTTTGCCGACGAGGTATGCTTTGAGGAGGAATGGCTCACAGACGCCCGCCGCTACTACACCAACATCGTGGGCAAGTACGGCGCAGCGGTGCAGACGGTGCTGAAAAAGGCGGCGGCAGTGCCCATCAGCATGGTATGCCCCCTCCACGGCCCCATCTGGCGGGAGAATTTGGGCTGGATTATCGACAAATACAGCCATTGGAGCGCCTGCGAGCCGGAGGAGACAGGTGTAGTTATCGCCTATGCCTCCGTGTACGGGAACACGGAGAACGCCGCCCAGATTTTGGCCATGAAGCTGGCGGACGCGGGCATGAAGAAGGTGCGGGTATACGATGTGTCCACCACCCATGTGTCCGAGCTGGTGGCCGAGGCGTTCCGGTACAGCCATCTGGTCTTTGCCGCGCCCACGCTGGACGGCGGCGTGTTCCCCGCAATGGCGGAACTGCTGCATCATCTGGTTGCCCACAACCTCCACCACCGGAAAGTCGCTTTTTTGGAGAATGGTACCTGGGCGCCCATGGCGGCCAAAGGGATGGAGCAAATTTTGAGCGCATGCAAGGACTTGACCGTACTGAAGCCCACCGTTACCATGAAATCCTCCCTCGATATGGACGGGCTGGCCGCCATTGACGCTTTGGTGGCCGCGATTGCAGAGGTGTGAGAAAGAAACTGGGGTACAACGCTCCTCTGTATGGTATTGCTATCAAGAGACCTGATTAGAGACTTGTAAAGGAAGGGCCTGCCGTCGGCAGACCCCTCCTTTTTGCATGAGCGCTGCAAAAGTTAATTGGCTTATAGGACATAGGGGCCTTATAATGAGGTGAAAATTTTCTTCAGGACGAAAGGAGTCTTGTGCTATGGGATTTATGACGGAAAGGATGCAGAACTGCGCCGTAGGCTGCGGGATGAAACTTGCGCCGGTGTGTTTGCTGGAATGCCGTCATGCTGGCGATGAACACGAAATTCAGAACGCTGACAGCAAGGAACTTCTGTACATTGCCCATCGGTATGGACTAAACTGAGCAGGAATAAGGCTGGCTTTTTTGAAGCCGGCCCTTATTTTTGCCTTGCAGGGCTCAAAATGGAGCACAGTACGCTGAATTTTCCAGAAAAAAGTCGAAAAATCCGGAGCGGAAAAGGCCGCTTCGGATTTTTTTGTGCCTTCCCGCCCACCATGGCCTCAACATGTGGTAGCTTGGCCATAAGTGCCTGTCACAGCAGGAAAATTTCAAATTATTTTTGGGAAAAAAGGTAGACTTTTTGACCCAGGGGGTGTATAATGACTTCGACGGGTCAGGGGCATGGTGTTTGTGTGCAAGGCGCACAAATGC
>JAAWDI010000048.1 GCA_022793685.1 Oscillospiraceae bacterium | reverse complement strand
GCTATGAGCCGCTGCGGCAGCAGATTAAGACCCAGGTGCCCCACTTCGGCAACAACGACCCCTACGCTGATATGGAGATGAAGTGGGTCATTGACACCTACCTCGACCAGTGCTCCAAGGTGTACAGCAAGCGCAGCAAGGTCTACAAGTCCGGCTTGTACGGCGCTGCCGACCATGTGGCGCAGGGCTATCACACCTGGGCCACGCCCGACGGCCGCAAAACCGGCGAGCCCATCGCCGACGCCGCCTCGCCGGTACAGGGTCACGACAAGAGCGGCCCCACCGCCGTCTACGCCTCCTCGCTGGTATATGACCACTCCCGCTTCATGGACGGCATCGCTCTGAACCTGCGGATGCACCCCAGCGTGCTGGCCAACCAGGACGGCATCAATAAGCTGCGCGACATCTCCAAGGCCTACTTTGACCAGGGCGGTCTGGAAGTCCAGTACAACGTGGTGGATACCGAGACCCTCCACAAGGCGCAGGAAGACCCCAATGCTTACCGCGATTTGGTGGTTCGCATCGCCGGTTACTCCGCTTACTTCGTGGAGCTGACCCGCGACATGCAGAACGACATCATCGCCCGCCACGAAAATACCCTGTAAGCACAGCGGCAGCAACAAAAAACCGTCCGACTCACGTTGTGAGCCGGACGGTTTTTATTGCGCTTCTTACAGCAGAGCCTTGAGAGCGTCCACCTTGTCGGTCTTCTCCCAAGTGAAGCCGTCGCCGGTGCGGCCGAAGTGGCCGTAAGCTGCGGTGGCCTCGTAGATAGGACGGCGCAGGTCAAGGGTCTGAATGATAGCCGCAGGACGCAGGTCGAACACCTTGCGCACCATTTCGGACAGCTTCTCCTCAGACACCGTACCGGTGCCATAGGTGTCCACCAACACGGAAACGGGCTTTGCCACGCCGATGGCGTAAGCCAGCTCAATCTGGCACTTCTTGGCCAGACCGGCGGCCACAATGTTCTTGGCCACATAGCGGGCCATGTAAGCCGCAGAGCGGTCAACCTTCGTGGGGTCTTTGCCGGAGAACGCGCCGCCGCCGTGGGCCGCTGCGCCGCCGTAGGTGTCCACGATAATCTTACGGCCGGTCAGGCCGGTGTCACCCATGGGGCCGCCGATGACGAAGCGGCCGGTGGGGTTGACGAAGAACTCCGTGTCCTTGTCGATGTACTGGGCGGGAATCACGGGTTTGATGACGTGCTCCACAATGGCCTCGCGCAGGTCTTTCAGGGAAATCTCCGCGTCGTGCTGGGTGGAGATAACGATGGCCGGACAGCGCACTACGTTGCCGTTTTCGTCATATTCCACGGTAACCTGGCTCTTGCCGTCGGGGCGGAGCCAAGTCAACTCACCGTTCTTACGAACTTCGGTCAGACGGCGGGTCAGCTTGTGCGCCATGGAGATGGCGGCAGGCATCAGCTCTTCGGTTTCGGTGCAGGCATAGCCGAACATCATGCCCTGGTCGCCGGCGCCTACCAGGTCGAGGGGGTCGCCCTTGGCGCCCTGCTGGACTTCATAGGATTCGTTCACGCCCATGGCGATGTCGGGGGACTGCTTATGCAGAGCGGTCATCACGCCGCAGGTGTGGGCGTCAAAGCCATAGTCGCTGTGGTTGTAGCCGATGCGGTCAACCGTGCGGCGGACGATGGTGTCCACGTCGCAGTAGTGGGTGGTGGTAATCTCGCCCATCACCACCACCATGCCGGTGGTGGTAAAGGTCTCACAGGCAACGTGGGCCTGGGGGTCATGGCCGATGATGTCGTCCAGAACGGCATCGGAAATCTGGTCGCAGATTTTGTCGGGATGCCCTTCGGTGACGGATTCGGAAGTGAAAACGCGGTGGCTCATTGGAATCATCCTTTCTATGTACATTTATGCTTCTAACAACAACGTGCGCCCCGCCAAGACGGCGGGGCGCACGAAAGGAGCAGTTTATTCCTCATCTTTCGATTTACACCGCCGGATTTGGCACCTTACATTCTTGTAGGTTGCCAGACTTCATCGGGCCGTTCCCTCCGTCATTCTTGATAAGGCTATTCAGTTGTTGTAGTTTATTATAGCAAGATTTGTCCGCTTGTCAAGGGACGGCGGCATCACAGTTTCTTGTAGCTCACGCTTTCCAGCCACTCAAATACTCCCGCTGCTCGTCGGTGAGCGCGTCGATGGCAAGCCCCATGGCGCGGAGCTTCACCCGGCCAATCTCCTCGTCTATCTCCTCCGGCACGGCGTACAGCTTCTTTTCCAAAGCCTCCTGCTTTACCAGCCACTCCAGCGCCAGCGCCTGCACCGCGAAGGACATATCCATAATTTCCGCCGGATGGCCGTTGCCCGCCGCCAGATTGACAAGGCGGCCCTCACCGATAACATTTAGGGTGCGGCCGTTGGGCAGGGTAAAGCCTTCAATGTTGTCCCGGCGGACGGCGCGCTTCACCGCCATCTTTGCCAGCTCTGCCACCGCCACCTCGCAGTCAAAGTGGCCGGCGTTGGTCAGAAATGCGTTGTTCTTCATCTTCTGGAAGTGCTTTCCGGTGATAACGTCCTTGCAGCCGGTGACGGTGACGAAAATATCTCCGATGGCGGCCGCCGCGTCCATGGGCATCACCTTGAAGCCCTGCATGGTGGCGTCCAGCGCCTTGAAGGGGTCGACCTCGCATACCACCACGTCCGCGCCCATACCCTTCGCGCGCATGGCCACGCCCTTGCCGCACCAGCCGTAACCAGCCACCACCACGGTCTTACCCGCCACAATGAGGTTGGTGGTGTGCATGATGCCGTCCCACACGGACTGGCCCGTGCCGTACTTATTGTCATAGTAGTGCTTGGCCTTGGCGTCGTTCACCGCCATCATGGCACAGGGCAGGATACCCTCCCGCTCGCGGGCCTTCAGACGCAGAATACCGGTGGTGGTCTCCTCGCAGCCGCCGATGAGGTTGTCGGCATAGCCGGAACATTTGCCCCCCAGCAGGTCGATGAGGTCGCCGCCGTCGTCGATAACCAGATGGGGATGGAACTCCAGCGTGTATTTCAGCAGGTCTTCGTACTCCTGGGCGGAAACGCCGTGAACGCCAAAGGTCTCAACACCCATGGAGGCCAGCCCGGCGGCCACGTCGTCCTGCGTGGACAGGGGGTTGGAGCCGGTGAGCCGCACCTCCGCGCCGCCCTTCTGAAGCACATAGCCCAGATTGGCGGTCTTGGCCTCCAGATGGACGGACACCGCCACCCGCAGCCCCTCAAAAGGTTTTTCCTTTTCAAACCGTGCCTCGATGCCGCTGAGAACGGGCATAAAATCCCGCACCCATTCGATTTTCCGGCGGCCCGACTCCGCCAGCGCCATATCCTTCACGATGCTCATGCTGCTGTCTCCTTTGTTCTGTTTTCTCCATCCTATCACAGAAGCGGCGCTTTGAAAAGTGAGAGTTTACAGAATTGTCATGGACATTTGGGCAAAAATGGACTATGATGATACCCTGATATGATATTTCTGTGGAAAGGGAGGGCCTGCTTTGCGCTCGTTAGACCGTTTGTTCAGCCGCTTCTGCTATAAGCACCCCCGCTTCGGCATCCCCCGGCTAATGCTGTATATCGCCATCGGCAACGTGGTGGTGTTTTTCCTTGACCTGCTTTCCTCTGGGTACTTTTCCGCCCTTCTGGCGTTTATTCCCGCCTATATTTTGCAGGGGCAGGTGTGGCGCATCGTCACTTTCATTTTCATTCCGGTGAACTCTTCCCCCCTTTGGTTCATTCTCTCTCTGCTCCTTTATTATGGTTTGGGAACCACGCTGGAGCAGATTTGGGGAACGGCCAAATTTACCCTGTACTACCTGCTGGGCATTCTGTTCACTCTTGTGGCCGCCATCATCGCCGCCGTTGCAAATCCCCTCTATTCCGTCCTTCCGGTGGCCAATATGTACTACGTCAATATGTCCCTGTTCTTCGCTTATGCCACTTTGAACCCAGATGCGATTTTCCGTATTTATTTCATCCTCCCGCTGAAGGCCAAATGGTTGGCATGGCTGGACGCTCTCCTTTTCGCCATCGATGCTTGCCGCTACATCGGCATGGGTATGTGGCCTATGGCGCTGGTCATCGTGTTAGCTTTCCTCAATTATTTCCTGTTCTTCGGCAGCGACATCGGCGTGCTCTTTGGACGGGTCAAACAGCGGGGCCAATACAAACGGCGCACCATCGACTTTGAAAACGCCAAACGCCAGCAGGAAAACCTCCACCGCAGTCAGGGCTATACTCACAAGTGCGCCGTGTGCGGCAAGACGGACGCGGACGACCCTAACGAGCAGTTCCGCTATTGTTCCAAGTGCAATGGCTATTACTGCTATTGCTCGGAACACATCAGTAATCACGTTCACATTCAATAAACCGGAAGAAAAAGGGCGGGGCGCGCAGGTATGCGTGCCCCGCCCTTTTTGTCTTATTCCAACAATTTAATCCGCTTCTCTTATATCCTTTTTACTATTATCTGCGCGCATTTGCTTTTCGTCCCGCCCTGGGGCATAAGCGGACCTCCCACTTTCAGCCGCACTGCAAAGGTTTCTTCCCCTTTTTTATAATTCTATTTTTTGTAAAATTAGACAATGACACGCGCTCTTTTTTGTGTTATCTTAACTGTACCGGTTGATATTTTTTTATCAATCGCCCTGCTATACATTGCCAAAAAGGAGTGCATCTCAAAATGGAAACAACTCTCAAGCGCTTGAAAAACCCAAGGCGCGACAATCTCATCTACCTCTTCGCAAAATTCGCATTTTCCTCTATGACCTGCTGTGAGCTTTACTATTTCTCCGCATTCCTGACCGACTCCGCCATGTTTAGCGTGGCCATCGTCGGCATGATTTTGTCCGTGACCTCTATTCTGGACACCCTGTTCTCTCTGGTCAACGGCGCTATCCTGCAAAAGGTGGGCGACCTGATGCCGTGGGGTACCTACCGGAGCTGGCTGCTGGTGGCGCCTCCCATTGCACTGGTCATCTTCATCTTCTGCTTTATTCGGGTCAGCGAGAATGAAATGGTTTCCGCCGTCGTCATCATCGTCGCCTTTTTCTTCTCCCATGTTGTGTGGTCTCTTGCGGAAGCCGCCTACATCACCATGAGCGTGGTCATGACGGACGACACCAACGAGCGCGCGTCCATGTCCATCAATATTGGCAGGGGACAGATGGCCTCTTCTCTGATTTTCGGCTTTGTGGCCAGCTCCATTCTCACCGTTTTCGGCAGCAACCCCTTCCGCCATGTGTTCCTCGTGGTCATCTTCGGCATCCTGTACGTCATCGGCTACTGGCTGCTGTTCGCCATCTCCAAGGGCTGTGAGGAGGACAAAGCAACCAAGCGCGCCAAGGCGGAGCGGGCCGCCAAGGCGGCGGCGGTCTCCAGCCGCACCGCCACCGTACCTCAGATGTATAAAATCGTCTTTACCAGCAAGAACACTATTCTGATGATTCTGGCCGTCACCCTGTGCTATGCGGCCTCCTTTATGCATTCAGGCCTGCTGTTTTACTTCTTCACCTACTGTCTGGACTCTATCGCCCTGATGGGTACCTTTATGTCCATTCGGGCGCTGGTGGGCCTGCTGGGCGGCTTCTGGACGCCGGTACTGCTGAAAATCTGCAAGGGCAGCAAAAAGCGTGCCTTTATCGCCTCCTGCTTTATCTTCGCCCTCGGCAATGTCATCAACTTCCTGCTCCATCCCACCTTCCTTGTCTTTGCCATCATCAACTGCCTCACCGTTTTCTTCGGCGGCGGCATGGAGATGCTACGTACCGCCCTCTATGGCGACTGCGCTGTGGAATGTGAATACAAGTCCGGCAAAGACGTGCGCGGCATGGTCATGTCCTTCATGTCCCTGCCCGTCAAGCTGGGCATCATCATCAAGTCCTTCTTGGTTACCACAGCCCTCGCCATGGTGAACTACGTGGGCGGCATGGCCTCCACTGCGGAAACCTATTCCACCTTCAGCATGGCCTATCTGATTTGGCCCGCTGTCATCTTCGCGGTTTGCGGCGTGCTGACCCTGCTCTATAAGCTGCCGGAAAGCAAGGTCAACGAAATGATTGCGGAAAACGCCCGCCGCGCTGAAGCAGACCAGCGTGCGGTAGAAGCCGCGCTGGCCAAGTCAGAGCAGGCTTAAAACTCTTTTCGCCTTCAAAAAGGGCGTGCGGTCAAACCGCATGCCCTTTTTATTTGTCTATCACCACAGGCCCTTCCCGCCACTCCCTGCCGCAGGGGAAAGGCTGCGGCAGCGTGAGGGCATAGAGGTCGGTGCAGCGGCTTTCCATTCGCATCAGAGCTTCCGCAGTCCCGCCCAGCTCCCTCACCTGAGAGGCGCGGGTCAGCACCGGCGGGGTGGCCGTTTCCTGCATCTGCCGCAGAACGGCCCGCCCCCTCTGGTTAAACCCCAGCACCCGAATATAGGGCGGTTTTTCCGGTATGTCCTTCTGCCGCAGCCCCAGAAAAGCCCACAGCACCGCCCGGCGAATGCGCGCGGCGGTATAACGCTTCGTTTTGGCAAGCTCCAGCAGTTCCGGCAGAGTGGCCGCCTGCTCTGCCGCCGCCATCAGCCGCCTGTGCAGACCCTCGCCACAGTCGGGCAGGGTAAGGAAGTCCTCTTCTGCCATACCCCGCAGGCGCGCCAGCACCGCCCGCTCGCAAAGGCCCCAATCGGAGAGAACCGCGTCCTCCATAAGCGGGCGGCACCCTTCCGGCATCAGTGCAAAAGCCGCCTCCGTCTCCCCCGCCCGAAGCAGGGTGCGGATGGCGGAAGCGGACACCACACCGTTGCCCACCGGAGCGTCATGCCTGCCCATCGTCCGCTGCACCGCCATAACCTCCATGGAGCTTCCCCAATATCGGAGGGCCGACAGATACTCCACCCCCAGCGTGTCGTTGGGGCCGTCCAGACAACGGGCGGCGTCCCCTGCGCAGGCAAAAAGCGCCTCCGCTCGGGCAACGGCAAAGGGCGCGCCCCGGTCAAGGGCTGTCCGCAAGGCGGCCTGATAGGGTTCGCTTTCCAGGCTTTGCTCCAATGCCTGCAAGGCGGCCAAGTCGCCGCTTTCACTGCCGAAGGCCAGCACATCCACAAGGCCCGTCGCAGAGAGCAGTCCCACCGCCCCGCGGGCAAACCGCTGGGCGGACGCCGCCGCGCAAGGCGTAGGCAGCTCCAAAATCAAATCGGCTCCCCCTGCAAGGGACAGTGCCGCCCGCTTCCATTTGTCCAAAAATGCCGGCTCGCCCCGCTGGACAAAATGACCGCTCATACAGCAAATAACGGCGCAGCTTTCTCCAAAGCGCTTGCGTGTCAAGGAAATCAGTCGGTTATGGCCCTGATGAAAGGGATTGAACTCCGCCACGATGCCTACATTTTTCATAAATTTTACCAGCCCATACTATAATTTTTTATCCAAAATCCACCAAATATTTTGGTTGTTCTTTTACGTTTAATCGGGTACAATAGTATCATCAGGTAGTATATTATAATAGTGTTATTCTATCTGGGTGGGCCGAAAAATGCAAGTCCCACCCTGTTAAAATGCAGAACGCCATCTAAACAGGGATGCACGGAAGGAGCCCTTTATCATGAATGTACTTGTTATAAACGCCGGCAGCTCCTCCCTGAAGTATCAGCTGCTTAACTCCAAGACACAGGATGTGCTGGCTAAGGGCCTGTGCGAGCGCATCGGTATTGACGGCCATATTAAGCACTCCCCCACCGGCAAGCCCTATTATGAAGCCTTCACCAATATGCCCACCCATGCCGAGGCCATTCAGGCGGCCTTGGAACTGCTGGTTGACCCGGAATATGGCGTCATCAGCTCCATTTCCGAAATCGGCGCCGTGGGTCACCGGGTGCTTCACGGCGGTGAAAAGTTTACAGCTCCCAGCTTGGTCACCAACGAGGTTATGGAGGCAATCCATGACTGTATCCACCTTGGCCCGCTGCACAACCCCAACAACATCATCGGTATTCTTGCCTGCCAGCAGGTCATGCCGGACGTACCTATGGTCGCTGTATTTGACACGGCGTTCCATCAGACAATGCCCCCCCGTGCCTACACCTATGCGCTCCCCTATAAATTTTATGAGGAAGACCGCGTGCGCCGGTACGGCTTCCATGGCTCCTCTTATATCTATGTCTCCCAGCGTGCCGCCGCAATGCTGGGGCGGGAAAATGACCCCAACCTGAAGCTCATCTGCTGCCATCTGGGCAACGGCTCTTCGATTGCGGCCGTTCAGGGCGGAAAATCGGTAGATACCTCCATGGGCCTGACCCCGCTGGAAGGCCTGCCCATGGGTACCCGCTCCGGTTCCATTGACCCCGGTATCATGGAATATCTGATGTACCGCCGAAATCTCGACATCCACGAGATTTTAGATATTATGAACAAGGAGTCCGGCGTACTGGGCATCTCCGGCGTGTCCTCCGATTTCCGCGATTTGGAAGAGGCGGCGGACCAGGGCAATGAGCGCGCCCGTCTTGCCATTGAATGCTTTGCGTACAGTGTGAAAAAGTATATCGGCTCCTTCGCCGCCTCTATGGGCGGAGTAGACGCTGTTGTCCTGACAGGTGGTATCGGAGAAAATTCCACAGCCGTCCGCAAGGCCGCCCTGTCCGGGTTGGAGTTCCTCGGCGTCAAGCTGGATGCGGAAAAGCTGAACACACGAGGTAAGGAGCTTGACATTTCCGCACCGGACGCTACCGTTAAAACCCTGATTGTTCCCACCAACGAGGAATTGGTTATCGCCATTGCAACGACAAAAATTGTAGAGGAGATGCAAGGCAAGCAGGCCTGAGCAAGTCTTACTCACCGTCCGCGCCGCAGTTTTGCGGCGCGGACTTCTTTTTTCTCCGGCGATGTGGTACAATACGCTAAACCGTGATGAGGAGGCTGCCGCCATGCTTCACATTCAAAATATTCCCCTCCTTCCGGAGGAAACTATGGACGACCTGCGGCGCAAAGCCGCCAAACGGCTGAAGCTTTCCCCCGACCAGCTGGACGGCCTTACCCTCACCCGCCGCTCGATAGACGCCCGAAAGAAGAGCGACGTCCATTATGTCTGCTCTGTACGGTGTTCCGCACTCGGCGAGGCTGGGCTGGTACGCCGCCTGAATGACCCCAATATCACAGTATGGGAACGGAAGCCTTACGCTTTCCCGCCTCTCTCTCCCCATGCCGCAAAACGCCCCGTGGTAGTGGGCATGGGGCCTGCCGGCCTGTTCGCCGCCCTGTTTCTGGCCAGAGCGGGTCGGCCCCCTGTGGTGCTGGAGCGTGGCAAGGCGGTGGAGGAGCGCGCCCGGGCGGTTTCCGCCTTCTGGGACGGCGGCCCGCTGAATACGGAGTGCAACGTCCAGTTTGGCGAGGGCGGTGCGGGCGCTTTCTCCGACGGCAAGCTGACCACCGGCATCCACGACCCGCGGGTATCCGCTGTACTGGAAACCTTTGTGGCTCACGGCGCGCCGGAGGACATTCTCTACCTGCAAAAGCCCCATGTGGGAACGGACAAGCTCCGCCTGGTGGTGGCCAGCCTGCGGCGGGAACTGCTCGCCCTCGGCTGCGAGGTGCGCTTCGGCCACCGGCTGGACGGCATCACCTCTAAAAACGGTCGAGTGGATTCCCTGTCGGTCGTGGCGGACGGGCAGACCTACCGCCTGCCCTGCGACGCGCTGGTGCTCGCCCCCGGCCACAGCGCCCGCGACACCTTTGAGATGCTTTTGGAAGCGGGCGTCGCCGTCACCCAAAAGCCTTTCGCCATTGGCGTGCGCATCGAGCAAACGCAGACGGCAGTCAACGCCGCACAGCTGGGCGAGCGTTGGGCAGTCTTTCCCCCGGCAGATTACAAGCTGGCCGTCCACTTGCCGAATGGCCGTTCCGCCTTTTCCTTCTGCGTGTGTCCCGGAGGACAGGTGGTGGCCGCCGCGTCGGAGGACGGACGGCTGGTGACCAACGGCATGAGCTGCTACGCCCGTGATGGAAAAAACTGCAACGGCGGCTTTCTCGTTGGCGTGACTCCGGCGGACTTCGGCGGCACACACCCGCTGGCCGGCGTGGCGTTCCAGCGCAGGTGGGAAGAAGCGGCCTTTCGCTTGGGAGGCTGCGGGTTCCGCGCTCCTGTCCAGACTGTGGCGGACTTTTTAGCGGGCAGGCCTTCCACCCAATTAGGGCGTGTAGAACCAACCTACCGCCCCAGTGTGCTGCCCACCGACCTCTCCCCCACCCTGCCGGAAGCAGTGACCGAAACTCTGCGTCAGGCACTTCCGCTCTTTGACCGCAAGCTCCACGGCTTCGCCTCACCGGACGCCATGCTGACCGGCGTGGAAACCCGCTCGTCCTCTCCGGTGCGCATCCTGCGGGGGGAGGATTTTCAGTCTGTCTCTCTGGCGGGCCTGTACCCCTGCGGCGAGGGCGCGGGTTATGCAGGTGGCATCACCTCCGCCGCAGTGGACGGCATCAAGGTGGCGGAAGCCGTTGCACGAGGATGAGCGCCCTCTCCGCCCGAATGGGCGGCGCACAGGCGGAATTCACTTCCGCCGAGCATTTGAAATCTATGGGGCCCCCGGACGGCCTGCCGTCTGGGGACGCGGGGTATGCAGGCAGCATCACCTCTGCCGCGGCAGACGGCATCAAGGTGGCGGAGGCCGTTGCAGCCGGACATTCAGGTATATATAAAGAATAAAAAGACAGCCGGACTTTGTCCGGCTGTCTTTTTATTCTTACTCCCAGTAGCGGTAATAGCCCGCGTTCAGGTCTACGTTGCCCTCGATGCCGTTCACTTTTCCAGAGGAAGTAAACTGCCACATGGTATAGGGGTAACCGCCGGGAATTTCCGCCTCCTTCTGATAATAGGCATACCAGAAGTCATACTGGCTTATCTGGGTCAGGTCATAATGGTCAGTGGCCAGCTTTTTGTTGAAGTACACCATCGGAGTATAGCCCTGGGCCGCCACCGCACCGCAGAAGGCATTGGCCGCGTCGCAGAGGGTCTGGGTGTCTAAATCATTGGCCCGGCCGTCCGCGCCGGAAATCGTCTCCCAGTCGAAAACCACAGGGCACTGGAGGGTGTAGCCGGACAGGTTGTCCAACACAAGCTGCACCTCGTTCAGGGCCTCCTCCACTGAGATGGCCTGAGAGAAGTAGTAAACGCCCACCGGAATGCCATTGGCCTGCGCGCCCTGTATATTCTGATGGAAGTACTTATCCAAATTGATGCTGCCGGTGCCATAGCCGGTGTAGCCCACGCGAAGCATGGCAAATTCTACACCGTCCGCCGCCACCTTGGCCCAGTCGATGTCTTTCTGGTGGCTGGATACGTCGATACCCCGAATACTGCCCGCCGGCCATTGCTTTTGGTTCTCCTTGCTGGTGTCAACCTCCGGAGGCGGAAGCTCCTCCACCGCGCCATCTGCGCCTTCGATTGGCTGGCCGCTCTGATTGATAATTTTCCCCCGAACGGTGACGTTCCGCAGCACCACCGGAGAACCGACGGCGCCCGCCGTCACATACAGGCTGCCGTTGATGGTCATATCCTGAAGCGTCACTCCGCCGGTATTGACCAGCACCGTGCCGTCAACCGTGCCTGTGTAGGTTCCGGCAGCGTTATAGTAGCCGCTGACCATGTTGTCCAGAAGCTGAACGGCCTCCGCACGGGTGATGTGGTCGTTGGGGCGGAACAGGCCGTTGGCTCCCTTCATAAATTCAAGCACCGTCATGGTCTTAACCGCTTCAGCCGCCCAGTCGGCAATCTGAAGATGGTCGTCGTAGGCAAACAGGTTTGTACTGCTGTAAGCGTCAAGGTTGAACGCCCCTGCCAGAAGCACTGCCGCTTCCTGCCGTGTAATGGGGTCGGTGGGGCGCACCTTGCCGCCCGCACCCTGCATAACGCCCGCTGCGCTCACGGCCAGAATGGGCTTCGCGTACCATTCGCCGTCGGGCAGGTCGGTGTATGTATTGGGCGCAACGGTCTGATAGTTCATGACCCGCTGGAGGATAGCCGCCATTTCACCGCGGGTAATGCTTCCTCCCGGCCGGAACTGTCCCCCAGAGCCTTGAATCACCCCCCGGTCACTCCACCGTGTAATGGCCGGTTCCGCCCAATGGCCCCCCGTATCTCCGTAACTGACCGCCGCCGCCATGGGCAGCATCAGCGCCGCCGCCAGCACTGCAGAAAGCGCTGCTCTTCCTATCCGTTTGCGTATCATTGTGATTCGCCCCTTTTCTCTCTGTTTTGAGGTGTGTACCACAAGTAGTGGCATCAGAATAAAATCTCTTGCGGATACGATAGCATTTCTCCGCAAAACGCCCGCGCTTTGCGCGGCATTTGGCAACATTATAGCATAAGCTGTCGTAAAAATGTGTAAACAATTTGTGCCATTCCCGCTTTTTCGCAAAAACAGGCAGCGGAGAAGGCCATATGCCCCCGCCACTGCCTGTTTTGACGCATGCTTTACTTGGAAAGTTCCGCCCTGATGGCCTCTAAAAACTGGCGGCTGCTCAATTTTTTTGCCGGACGTTTCCCCTCCCACAGGCCGCACAGGTCGCCCGTCATGCTGCCGCTTTCGATTACCCTCAGGGTGGCCTCCTCCAGCTTGCCGGCAAATTCCGCCAGGGGGGCATTGCCGTCCAACTCGCCCCGCTTACGCAAAGCGCCGCTCCACGCGAAGATGGTAGCGACCGGATTGGTAGAGGTTTCCTCTCCGTTCAGGTATTTATAATAGTGGCGGGTGACCGTGCCGTGAGCCGCCTCGTACTCATATTTCCCATCGGGCGACACCAGCACCGAGGTCATCATAGCCAAGGAGCCGAAGGCGGTGGAGACCATATCGCTCATCACGTCGCCGTCATAGTTTTTACACGCCCAGATAAAGCCGCCCTTGCTGCGAATGACGCGGGCCACCGCATCGTCGATGAGGGTATAGAAGTATTCGATGCCGGCAGCCTCAAACTGCGCCTTATACTCCGCTTCAAAAATTTCCGCAAAGATGTCCTTAAAGGTGTGGTCGTACTTTTTGGAGATGGTATCCTTGGTGGAGAACCACAAATCCTGCTTCGTATCCAGCGCATACTGGAAGCAGGAGCAGGCAAAGGAACGGATGGACCCATCCTTGTTGTACTGCCCCTGCAAGACTCCAGGGCCTTCAAAATCATAGACCGTCTGGCGCTGCTCTGTGCCGTCTGCCCCGGTAAACACCAGCTCCGCCTTGCCGGGGCCGTCAATCCGCATCTCTGTGGACTTATACACATCGCCATACGCATGGCGGGCGATGGTGATGGGCTTTTTCCAATTTTTTACCACCGGAGAGATGCCCTCCACCATGATGGGGGCGCGGAATACAGTGCCGTCCAAAATGGCACGGATGGTGCCGTTGGGGGACTTCCACATTTCGCTGAGCTTGTATTCCTCCACACGCTGGGCATTGGGGGTGATGGTG
>JAAWDI010000047.1 GCA_022793685.1 Oscillospiraceae bacterium | reverse complement strand
CATTGTGGACATCACCAACTATGTGATGCTGGAATACGGCCAGCCCATGCACGCCTTTGACTACCGCTATGTGAAGGGCGGCAAAATCATCGTTCGCCGGGCGGAGAACGGTGAGGAATTGACCACGCTGGACGGCAACCTTCGCAAGCTGACGGGCAATATGCTGGTCATCGCGGACGAGAGCCGGGCCGTCGGCCTGGCGGGTGTCATGGGCGGCGAGAACAGCGAAATCGTGGCGGATACGGCGGACGTGGTGTTCGAGTCCGCCAACTTTGACGGCACCACCATCCGCAAAACCGCACTGGCGCTGGGGATGCGTACCGAGGCCAGCGCCAAGTATGAAAAGGGCCTTGACCCCATGAACACCCTCCCCGCCGTTCAGCGCGCCTGCGAGCTGGTGGAGCTGTTGGGCGCGGGCGAGGTGGTGGACGGCGTCATCGACATTCTGAATTACGTCCCCCAGCCCACCGTGCTGACGCTGGAACCCGCAAAAATCAACGCGCTTCTCGGCACCGACGTGCCCGCCGACGAGATGAAAGCCATCCTCCGAAAACTGAGCTTCACGGTGGAGGGCGAGCAGGTGACCGTCCCCTCGTGGCGGAGCGACGTAAAGGAAATGGCCGACCTGGCGGAAGAGGTGGCCCGGTTCCACGGCTATAACAATATCCCCATCACGCTGATGCGGGGCGAAACCACGCTGGGCGGCTACTCCCCCCAGCAGACGCTGGAGCGCCGCTTGGGGCAGGTCTGCCGCGCCATGGGATACAGTGAAATCATCACCTACTCCTTTATCTCCCCCACCTGCTATGACAAAATCGGCTGGGCGGCGGACGACCCCCGCCGCAATTCCTTCAAAATTCTGAACCCGCTGGGCGAGGACACCTCCATCATGCGCACCACCGTTCTCCCCTCCATGCTGGAAATTTTGACCCGAAACTACAACTACCGCAACAAGGCGGTCAAGCTGTATGAAATCGGCAAGACCTACCTCCCCGGCGGGGACGACGGCCTTGCCAACGAGGTGAAAATGCTCTCCATGGGCGCTTACGGCGAGGGGATGGATTTCTTCACCCTGAAGGGCGCGGTGGAAGCCGTTCTGCGGGACCTGCGGACGGAAAAGGTGAGCTTTGCGGCCGTGACAGACAACCCCTCCTACCACCCAGGACGCTGCGCGGCGGTGTACGCAGACGGCCACTGTCTGGGCGTACTGGGGCAAATCCACCCGCTGGTGGCACAGAGTTACGGTGTAGACGCCCCCCTCTATTGCGCAGAGTTGAACTTCGACACTCTGTTCCAGACCATGGGCGCGGATGCGGAGTATATCCCCCTGCCCAAATTCCCCGCCGTCACACGGGACATCGCCGTGGTGTGCGGCAATGAAGTGACCGTCGCGCAGCTCACCGACTGCATCACCCGCAGCGCCAAGGGACTTTTGAAGGAGGCCACCCTGTTCGACATTTACCAAGGCCCCGGTATCCCAGAGGGCAAAAAATCCGTGGCGTTTAACCTGCTGCTTCGCGCTGACGACCGTTCCCTCACCAGCGAAGAGGCCGACGAGGACGTGCAGGCCATCCTTGCCGCCCTGAAAACAGAACTGGACGCGGTTCTTCGGTAACCGCCCTGCAAACAAAAAAGCGCCCCTGCCAGCGGCAGGGGCGCTTTTACTTTTATTACGACGCAGTTAGCGCGGCATAGGCCGCCTCCGTCGCCGTCCGGTCGCCCGCCCCGAAGAGGTAGACGCCCTGCGGCGTTTCCACCCGCAGGAAGGGCGGCGACTGTGGGTTCAGGCAAAGCTCGGCCCGTGTTCCGCCCTCGATAGAAAAACGGCCCTTCAACAGATTTTCCATGCCTGTACCGACTTGGCGGCGGCAGGGCGGTAGGGTCTCCAGCAATTCCACAGAGGTGATTTCCTCCAGCGGCACCTCGTACTCCACACCGGTGTGCTCCGCCACCAGCGTATTTTCAGTCAAATAAAGGGTGACCGGAGTGCGCTCCTCGCTCATCATCCACACGCCCAACAGGGGCAGCAGCAGGAACACCAGCACGCTGGCCGCCATGATGACCTTGCCCGCCGTCCGGCCGACATTTACCGTCATGTTGCCGCCCACCCGCTGGTTTACCATAATATGCCGGTCATTGGGGTTGCAGTAGAGCAGGCCCCAAAGCCAATAGCGGTCTTCATCCACCAGTTCTCCCTGTCCGCTCTGGGCAGTCAGGCGGGCCTGCAAATCACGCATTTTCAGCTCATGATACAGCACCGCCGCCAGCAAAGCGCCCATATAAAGAATGGTGGCCGCTATCAGAATGGCTATATTATCAATCGTCAGCCAGAGGAACAGGTTCAAAATTGCCGTCAGCCAAGAGGTCCACAGGAACATCCTGCCCCAGTACTGCCGCCGTATCCGGGTGAGGGCTGCATTCAGGTCGGTATTGCTGCCCACCACGTCCATTCGCTGGCGGAAAATAAGCCGGTAGATTGGGATAAACAGCGCAATGCAAACCGTGACGCTGCCACAGCCCAACAGAACACCCCAGTCGTCCACAGTACCACGGCCGCCGGCCATCGTCCATACCATCGGAATGGCGCTGACCGCCGCAGGAAATACAAACGCCCATGTGGGGACGCCCTTTTTCGGCAGGGTGGCTCCCTTCAAATCCACCACAGCGTCGCCGGAAATGACGGCAGCGCGCTGCCCTTCAGACTTTTTCAGCGCCCGCAAAGCACGGTTCCCCTTGGCAAAGGGAACATAGGGCAGCAGGAGCGCCGGTATGAGCCAAACGCTCATATAAATCAGCAGTTCAGAAAAGTACGGGAACAGCAGGGCGGGCAGCGCCGCCGCCGTCAATACGATAAGCAGAATGGTCTCCCTGCGGCGGAAGCGGGTGACAATCTCCGCCGCTTCCTCGCTTTTCCGCGCCTCATAGGACAGGGTGGCGCCCAGCACAATGTTCTTTTTCGGCTTGGACTCGTTGCGCAATATCAAATATTGGATGGGTACAATGCAATAAAAACAGCATAAAATAAACACATTCATCAGCGACATGACTCATTCCTCCGTTCTGTCAAACAGCCGCTCGCAAAGCGACAAAAACGCCGCCTTATCCAGTCCGCCGAGCCGCGCTTCCGAAGCTATCAGCCGCAGGGACTGCTCCGCTTCCTGAGAAAGCCCTCCCGGCTTCCGTCCCGCGACGGTGGCGCCACTGCGCCTGTCGGCCAGAATGTAGCCCTCTTGCTTCAGCATCTGATAGGCTTTGTTCACTGTCATCATATTGATGCCGGACTCCTCCGCCAAAGCGCGGATGGTGGGAAGGCGTTCTCCCGGCGTCAGGGCGCCGTCCGCAATGCCCAGCACGATTTGGTCCCGTATCTGTCGGTAGATGGGCGTTCCGCTGGAAAAATCCAACTTCAGCAGCATAGCGTTCTCCCCCTTTCTATTTGCATTATGCATCATAATGCAAATAATATAAAAAGTCAAGTCATGTGCCATAGAAGGATTCTTAAATTCCCATCAAAAATTTTTTAAATTTCCCTTCCTCTCTTTACAGCCCGCTTTTTTTGCGGTAAAATGATAGCCAACAAAAGCTTCTGCACAGAAAGAGGTGTCGCCCCATGGATTTGGATTTTACACGCAAGTTCAGCCTTTACGACGAAAAGGATTTGGAAATCAAGTCCATTCTCACGTCCGTCTACGACGCCTTGCAGGAAAAGGGCTATAACCCCGTCAATCAAATCGTGGGCTATATCCTCTCGGAAGACCCCACCTATATCACAAACCACAACAACGCCCGCGCCCTCATCCGCCGGCTTGACCGTGACGAGCTGCTTCAGGCGCTGGTAAAGCACTATTTGGCTGAATAACATAATGATAAAACGCCAACGGGCGCACGGCTTTTGCCGTGCGCCCGTTCTCTTATCGCCTTTTGTAATAACGTTAGCGTTTAATACTATTTTACAAAGCCCCCTCTTTCCTGTAAACTGAATTTGTACAAATAGCACAGCTTACCGCATATCTTCCTTTGAGAGACAAATCTATAAGAGGGAAAGGAGTGTGCGCGGCGGCATTCCCGCCGTGCAGAAGCCGTTATGAGTCAGAAATACCAACATCTTTTTACCCCCATTGTTTTAGGTAAGCAGTTGTTTCGCAACCGTATCTTTAACTCCCCCACCGGCGTTGAGATAAATCCGGAGCGTTACAGCTGCGGCTATTATGAGCGCAAGGCCATCGGCGGCGCAGCCTCCGTCTGCATCGGGGACGCCTGCCCCAGTATCAACGGCCGCACCCGCCAGTCCCAGATAAACCTGTGGAACCGGGACGAAAACCAAAAATTGACCGATATGGCCCGCTGCATCACCCGACACGGCGCGGTGGCCTCCATGGAAATCCTCCATGCCGGCAACTGCTCCTACTATTCCGCCGACACCTTTGGCGCGCCCCTGTACGGCCCCATGGAAGGCGTAAGCCCCTTCGGTCACGAAATTCACGAAATGCCGGAGGAAATGATTCTTCAGGTCATCGAGGAGCACGCCCAAGCCGCCTTGTACGCCAAGGAGTGCGGCTATGGCATGGTCACCGTCCACGGCGGCCACGGCTGGATTATCACCCAGTTCCTCTCCCCGGAAAACAAGCGAAAGGACAAGTGGGGCGGCTCCATTGAAAACCGCGCCCGTCTGGCCGTCGCCATCTGCGACCGCATCCACGACCTGTGTGGCAAGGGCTTCCCGGTGGAAATGCGCATTGTGGGCGATGAAGTCTACGAGGGCGGCTACCACATCGAGGAGGGCATCCAGCAAGCGCTCCAGCTTGAGGGCCATGCCGACCTGATTCACGTCTCCACCGGCAGCCACGAGGTAAACGAGGTCTTTACCATCACCCATCCCTCCATGTTCCTGGCCGACGGCGCCAACGTAAAGTATGCCGCCGAAATCAAGAAGCACGTCAAGACCACCCCCATCGCCACGGTGGGCGCTCTGTCCGAGCCTGACCTGTTAGAGGACATCATCGCCTCCGGTAAGGCGGACGTGGTGGAAATGGCCCGCGGCCTGATTGCCGACCCCGACCTGCCCATCAAGCTGCAAACCGGCCGTGAGGACGAGGTTCGCAAGTGTATGCGCTGCCTGTTCTGCTTCTCCTCCCATATGCACTCTGCCATCATCCCCTGCGCCATCAATCCGGAGATTGGCCACGAGTATGAGATGCACACCCCTGTTCTGAACAACGTGAAAAAGAAGGTGCTCGTTGCCGGCGGCGGCATGGGCGGCATGGAGGCGGCCATCACCGCCGCCAGGAACGGCCATCAGGTCATCCTGTGCGAGAAGCGCGACCGTCTGGGCGGCGCGCTCCTCTGTGAGGAGAAGGTCTCCTTCAAGGAAAAGCTGGACCAGTACATCAAATTACAGCGCCGTCTCATCAGCAAGTTTGACAACATTGAGGTGCGGCTCAACACCGCCGTCACCCCCGAGCTTGCAAAGGAAATCGCGCCGGACGCCATCATCTGCGCGCTGGGCGCCCGCCCCGTCAAGCCAAATCTCCCCGGCATCGACCTGCCCAACGTGTTCGGCGCGGAGGAAATCTACTACCACCCCGAAAAAGCAGGCGAAAATGTTGTCCTGCTGGGCGGCGGTCTGGTCGGCCTGGAGCTTGCTATCCACCTGAACATGATGGGTAAAAAATGCACGGTGGTGGAGATGATGCCCAGTCTGAACGACGGCGGCAACAACCTCCACGGCCTGGCCATCAGCACCGAAATCAACAAGCGGGGCATCAAAATCAGCACCTCCACCAAGGCGCTGGAAATCACCCCGGAGGGCGTGCTGTGCGAGTTCACCGGCGTGGAGCCAAAGCCCGGTTTCCGCTTCGGCATGGCCCCCTACTACCCCGAAGCCAAGGAGGGCACCAAGCTCTTCAAAGCGGACACCGTCATCTACTCCGTGGGCCAGCGGCCCCTGTGGGACGAGGCGGACGCCCTTCGCTTCTGCGCGCCCGAGTTCTATCAGGTGGGCGACTGCGTGACCCCCAAAAATATCTATGAGGCCACCCATACCGCCCACTATGTGGCGCAGGATTTGGGCCGTATGTAAAGCAAGCTCTGTGCATAGGATAGAACGCCCGCCGCATATGCGGCGGGCGTTTCCTTTTTCGCCGCATGCCTCTGCCCGCTGCGGCTCGGACACTATTTGCAATCATTTTGTATCCGATTTGTTGTTGCTTTCCGTCTGTCGAAACCAGTACACTATTGTCGAAAATACGATAGAAAGGAAGCCTCCCTTATGCCACGAAAGCCCCCTGCGCGCCTGCGCCCCGAACGCCATCCTATCCGTACCGTCATCGTCACTATCATTATCCTTGCTCTTTTGGGAGGCATGGGGTGGTGCACCGCCACCCTTTACCGAGAAAACCAGCAGCTTACCGCCCAAAACAACCGGCTTGCCCAGCAAAACAGCACGCTCCAACAGCAGACAGGCGCACTTGATTTGGAGATGTCAGACCTGCGCGGCCAGCTTCAGGCACTCCGGCAGGGCTTTCAGCATGAGCAGGAACACCCCGCTTATCAGGACCTTTACCCTGACCTGTATGTGGAGGGCGCACCCGCCGGAAAAGAACAGGCTGATACGGTATTCCTCACCTTCGACGACGGCCCCAGCGCCCGTACCGATGAGATTTTATCCCTTTTAGAGCAGGAGAACATCAAGGCCACCTTCTTCGTCGTGGGACCGGATACCGCCGCCCGCCGGGAGCGGCTTAAACAAATTGCAGATGCAGGCCACACCATCGCCGTCCACAGCGCCACCCACGAATACAAACGGATTTACTCGTCGGTAGAGGCCTATTTGAAGGACTTTTACACCGTGTGGAGCATGGTGAAGGAAGCCACAGGAGAAGCACCCACCATCTTCCGCTTCCCCGGCGGCAGCATCAACAGCTACAATGCGGGCATCTATCAGGACATCATTGCCGAAATGCTGCGGCGGGGCTTCCTCTACTATGATTGGAATGTCTCATCGGGCGACGCCACAAGCCGCCCCCTGCCCGCCGAAACCATTGCCGCAAATGTGTGCGGCAGCATTGGCAAGAACGGACGCTACATCGTTCTGATGCACGACAGCACTCCCCGGCGCACAACGGTGGAAGCTCTGCCTGCCATCATACGAAACCTGAAAGCAAAGGGGTACGCTTTTGCGCCCCTTTCCCGCAATGATTTACCAATTACATTCGGGTACTTGTCCCCGTCTCCAAAGGCCTAAATACAAAAACCGCACGGCGCAATGCGCTGTGCGGTTTTATTTGAAGAATGGAATGAGAGGAAGTTACGCCATGCGGCCGCCTTCAGCCTCACGGCGCTCGTCCGATTGGGAGCCGTCCCGCTCGCCCTTGCTATCCCGCGGCACCATAACCGAGCCACGCAGGGCCACGTTGGTTTCCATGGACATGGTTTGAGCTGTGATGCTGCCCATCACCACGGCGCCCGCCCGCAGGGCCACTGCGTGCTTCACATCCAGGTCGCCCTGGATTGCGCCGTCCGCCGTCACGTCGGACGCCACAATGTTGCCCTTGAGCTTGCTGGAAGCATCCACCGTCACCGAGCCGTCCGCCTGAACATCGCCCAGCACCGTGCAGGACACCATGTCAACCCGTGCGCCGTGAATGTTACCTGTCACGCTGCCGCGCACAATGATGCTGCCGTCAGCCTGAAGGTCGCCCCGCAGCTCGCCGCCCATATCCAGATGGCCGGTAGAGCGGATGTTGCCCTCGATGACCGTGCCGGGGGCGATGACCGTTGTAGGCATCTCCACGCCAAACTGCACGGGGCCGCCGTCAAAGGGAGGCTCTCCGCCGCCGGGGCCGCCCGGCCCGCCCGGAACGCCGCCGAAGCCGCCGTCGCCGTCCTGCATCGGGTCCAGCTCGTCAATCAGGCTCTCGTCAGGCTCCTTGCCCACGCCGAACATTTCAAACATTGCCCGGTTGAAGTTGTCTTTCTTTCCCATCGCTTGCTGTTCCTCCCAATTCTCTCAATAGCCGAAGGTGACGGGCAACACATCCCGCGTCAGACGGTCGAAGGTATATCCGCGTGCCTGCAACGCTTCAATCATACCGGGCAATGCAGCGGCAGTGCCGTACATACCGCCGCTGTCATGGAGCAAAACAATGCAACGGCTTTTCCCCTCCGCGCTGTTCAGGACGTTGCGCAGGGCCTCGTCCCGAGAAACGCCGCGGCCTGTAGCGTCCTCCGCTGAAACATTCCAATCGAAATAGACAAAGCCGCGCCGCAGCATCTCTGCAATAATCTCCTGATAAAGCGCCGCATTGTAATTGTTAATACTTCCGCCGGGGAACCGAAAGACTGTGGGGGCTTCCCCTGTCGCGTTCTTTACCATGGTATAAGTACGGTAAAAATCCTCCAGATAGGACTCCACCGACTGATAAACGTCCCGATACTCGTGGGTGTAGCTGTGAACGCCGATGGTATGGCCCGCCGCGGCAATCTCCCGCAGCCGTTCCGCGCGGGTCTCATTCTCGCCGCCCACCACGAAAAAGGTGGCCTTTATGTCATAGCGCTCCAACACGTCCAAAATCTCGCCGGTGCGCTCGCTGGGGCCGTCGTCAAAAGTGAGATAGACCGTTTTTTCCTGATAGACCTGTTCCGGTTTCCCTTCCACATACATATCAGGGTACAAGTCCTGATAGGAGGGGTGTTCTCCACCAGAGCCGACCCAGGAAATGCCGTCCAACTGCCCTTTCAACTCATCCACCTGCGCGGAAAGCTCGTCAATCGAGACCGCCAAAACGTCTTTCTCCCGTTGGAGCGTCCCCAGGCTTGTGCCGAAGTAGATGGCCATTCCTGTCGGCACAGCAATGAGAACGACCACCACCAGCAGGATTAGGTTCTTAAAGAAGCGAACACTACCAAAATACATAGCCTTGCCGCAAAGCGCGGCTTACCCCCCTGCAAAGGTCGTTTTTAACTTATCACGAACATGGTGCTGTGTCAAGTTTTGGAAGCGCCTGCCGCCGTTCGACGGTAGCGTTCTCGCCCGCTTTCAAACAGGTCGCTGCCTGCGGAGTCAATAGCCACGGTAAGAGGCAATTCACGGACGGTCATCCGTTTGACGGACTCGCAGCCCAGTTCCTCAAAGGCGATGACCTCCGCGGTTTCAATGCACTTTGCGATAAGCGCCCCCGCGCCCCCCACGGCCGCCAGATAAACCGCGCCGTTTCGGACGATGGCCTCCTTTACTTCCCTGCTCCGTCCGCCCTTGCCAATCATGGCGGAAAGCCCCAAATCCAAAAGTCGAGGCGCAAAGCCGTCCATCCGCCCGGAAGTGGTGGGGCCGCAGGCGCCCACCGCCATCCCCTGCTGGCCCGGCGTGGGGCCTGCATAATAGATGGTCGCGCCCTTCAAGGGGAAGGGCAGTTCCTTTCCCTCATCCAGCAGCTGGAACAGGCGCTTATGGGCGGCGTCCCGGGCAGTGTAAATGACCCCTGACAGCAGCACCCGCTCGCCTGCGCGAAGAGTGGACGCCGCCGCGCCCAGCTCCGACGCGTCGATACGCCGCACGGCTTCCGTCATGGCTCGTTCCCCTCTTTTGCTTCCGTCAGCGTTTGATAAAACTCCGCAAAGCCATCCAGCGCGGCCTCGCCGGACGCCAGACGCTCTGTTACGCCTTCAAGGCCGGACAGCAGGCCGGACAGCTCCCGCTGACTGCGCCCCACGCTGTCTTCAACGTCAGCGCGCCATGCGTCATAGGCGCGGTGCATATCACGCAGCCATGCCTTCACCTGGGACTGCATCTGGGTCACATGGACGGCAGCGGCGTCCTCCGCTTCCTGCGCCCGCTGATGCGCCTCCAACTCAATGGTGGAAAGGCGCTCCTTTATGCTGTGGTAAGCGGCCGCGTCCTCCCGCAGCCCTTCCCGCTCGCCTCGCAGGACGGTCAATTCATCCTCCGCACGGGCAAGCGCCTCTTTTTTTTGAGCCAGCGCCCGCTGAAGCTCAGCGAGCACCGTCACTTGCGCTTTGAGGGCGTTCACCTCGGACAGCTCTTTTTCCTGCTGCTCGCCCGTGGCCTTCAGGCTGTCCCGCTCCCGTTTGGCCGCCTCAAGCGCCTCCGTCAGCTCCGCGATGCGCCGCTCCTGCCGCTGGACGGTCTCTTCCTGATTCTGGGCGGCAGTCTCCGCCGCCGCCTTGGCCGCTTCGGCAGTCTCCAACTGCTGCCGAAACATGCCCAACTCCTCATTGTGGGCCGTCGACATTTTCTCTAAATAAGCGGTCACATCCTCGCGGTTAAAGCCGCCTACAACCGCGCTGCGGAACAAGTTTTCGCCCGTATTCATGGAAATCCCTCTCTCCGCTCAGCTAAATTAGAGGTATTTTATCACAAATAAGCGAAAAAAACAAGAGATTGACTGCTTTTCCTGTGGCCTCAAACGAAGGAAATTTCATTGACGCTCTGTCAAGACAGTGTTATAATGTCAAACTGTATCGGTTTGCCAAAAACCGGCGGCCTATATCTTGGAATTGGAAGGGAGGGCCTGCTATGTGGATTGCAGACGGCTGGCAGGATTATGAGCTTCTGGATTGCTCCGGCGGCGAAAAGCTGGAACGCTGGGGCAACTATACCCTTGTACGGCCCGACCCCCAGGCCATCTGGCGCACCAAGCGCTCCCACTCCGGCTGGAAGCATCCCTCCGCCCGCTATGCCCGTTCCCGAACAGGCGGCGGCGCGTGGGAGAAAAACGACCTGCCCCAGCGGTGGGAAATCGGGTACTGTAACCTCACCTTTAACGTAAAGCCCATGAATTTCAAGCACACCGGCCTGTTTCCGGAGCAGGCCGCCAATTGGGACTTTGCCATGGAGCGCATCAAAAGCGCCGGGCGGCCCATTTCCGTGCTCAACCTGTTCGCCTACACCGGCGGGGCCACCATGGCCTGCGCGGCGGCGGGCGCCTCCGTCTGCCACGTGGACGCGGCCAAGGGCATGGTGGCGTGGGCCAAAGAGAACGCCAAAAGCTGCGGCCTTGAGGACGCGCCCATTCGCTACATTGTGGACGACTGCGGAAAATTCGTGGAACGTGAAATACGCCGGGGACGTCGGTACGACGCCATCATCATGGACCCGCCCTCCTATGGCCGCGGGCCGGGCGGCGAGGTCTGGAAGCTGGAGGACAGCCTGTGGGATTTCGTTTCGCTGGTCTCCGGCGTGCTGTCGGACAAGCCGCT
Organism: Oscillospiraceae bacterium; assembly: GCA_022793685.1. Taxonomy (GTDB): domain Bacteria; phylum Bacillota; class Clostridia; order Oscillospirales; family Oscillospiraceae; genus CAKUEI01. The sequence continues at coordinate 3,126 of JAAWDI010000047.1, read as the reverse complement.
GTTCGTCATCCTGAATTCTTACACCACGGGTCTTGCCCCGTCGGTGCTCACCTATCTGCTGGAGTCCATCGTCACCACCAAGTTCGGCGGCCATACCGAAAGCGCCGAGCTGGGCCTGCCGGTTTCGGCCAGCGGGCTGTACCTGCCCGCCGGCGCTACCGGACGGTGGATTTCAGATTAGCGAGGAGAATCAAGCCGTTATGAACGACGCTATCATCAAAACAGAACAGCTCACCTTTCATTATACCTCCGACGAGGAGGGCGCCGTCGCGCCTACCGTGCTGGACGGCGTGGATATAGAAATCGAAGCCGGTTCCTTTGTGGCGGTGCTGGGCCACAACGGCAGCGGCAAGTCCACCCTGGCCAAGCACATGAACGCCATTCTGCTGCCCTCCGGCGGCAAGGTGTATGTGGACGGGCTGGACACCACAGAGCAGGACAAGCTGCTGGACGTTCGCCGCACGGTGGGCATGGTGTTCCAGAACCCGGACAACCAACTGGTTGCCAATGTTGTGGAGGAAGACGTGGCCTTCGCCCCGGAAAATCTGGGGGTGGAGCCTAGCGAGATACGCCGTCGGGTGGATGAAGCCCTCGCCATGGTGTGCATGAGCGAATACGCCACCCACGCCCCACACCTTCTGTCCGGCGGGCAGAAGCAGCGGGTGGCCATCGCGGGGGTCATCGCCATGCGTCCCCGGTGCATCGTCATGGACGAGCCCACCGCCATGCTCGACCCCATTGGCCGCGCAGAGGTGCTGCGCACCATCAAAGACCTCAACGCCCGCTTCGGCATCACCGTGGTTCTCATCACCCACCATATGGACGAGGCCGCCATGGCCGACCGGCTCATTGTCATGTCCGATGGGCGGGTCATCGACGACGGCAAACCTCAAGAGGTCTTTCAGCACGTGGAGGAGCTGAAGGCGGTGGGACTCACCGTGCCGGAAACCACAGAGCTGCTCTACCAGCTCAACCAAAAGGGCTTTGACCTGCCGCTGTCCGCGCTCTCCGACGAGGCGTGCGCCGACGCGCTGGCGGCTCTGCTGGCCTGATTGTTCGGGCGCGACCGGATACGGCGCGCACCACTTTGAGAAAAGGAACGGTCACATTATGGAACCCATTCTGGAGACAAAACAACTCACCCATATATACAGCGTCGGGACGCCCTTTCAGCGCACGGCGCTTGACCGGGTGGACTTCACCGCCTACCCCGGCGAATATCTGGGCGTCATCGGCCACACCGGCAGCGGCAAGTCCACCCTCATCCAACACCTGAACGGCCTGCTGAAGCCCACCTCCGGGCAGGTGCTCTTTCAAGGAGAGGACATCTGGCAGAGCGTGGAGCGCACCCGCGCCACCCGCTTTCAGGTAGGGCTGGTGTTCCAGTACCCGGAGTATCAGCTTTTTGAGGAAACCGTCTATAAAGACATCTCCTTCGGCCCCAAAAACATGGGGCTGGACGCAGGGGAAATCGACCGTCGGGTGCGGGAAGCGGCTTCTTTTGTTGGCCTGACCGACGAGCAGCTGGAAAAGTCCCCCTTTGAGCTGTCCGGCGGGCAGAAGCGCCGGGTGGCCATTGCGGGCGTTATCGCCATGGAGCCGAAGGTGCTCATTCTGGACGAGCCAACCGCCGGGCTTGACCCGGTCGGGGCCGAGCAGATTTTGCAGAACATCCGCGACTACCACGACCGCATCGGCGCCACCATCATTCTGGTGTCCCACTCCATGGAGGAAGTGGCCCGCAACGTGGACCGGCTGGTGGTGGTGAACGACGCGGTCATTCCCCTCTCCGGCACGCCGCGGGAGGTCTTTGCCCATTCCGAACAACTCACCGCTATGGGGTTGGACGTGCCGCAAGTGACCCGTGTTTTCCGCCTGCTGAAGCAGCGGGGCATTGACATTGATGACTCGGTGTTCACCGTGGAACAGGCGGTCGCCGCTGTACTCAAGGCAAAGGGGGTGGAGTAAGTGGCACTCAAAGACGTTACCCTCGGCCAGTACTTCCCCGGCAACAGCGTGGTGCATAAGCTGGACCCCCGTTCCAAGCTCATTCTGGTGGTGCTCTATATTATAGCCCTGTTCTGTGCCAACAGCTATGCGGCATACGCCATGCTTTTTGTGGTGCTTGCCGCCTGCGTCGCCGTCTCCAAACTAAAGCTGAAAACCATTCTCAAGGGCTTGAAGCCGGTGCTGCTGATTGTTATCATCACCGGTATCCTGAATTTGTTTTACACCCCCGGTGAGGGCGCGCCGCTGGCCGCCTTTTGGATTTTCAAGATATACCCTGAGGGCATCCGCGCCGCCATTTTTATGGTGCTGCGCATCTCCATGCTCATCGTGGGCACCTTCCTGCTGACTTACACCACCTCCCCTATCCTGCTCACCGACGGTTTGGAAAGTCTGCTCTCCCCGCTGAAGGCCATTCACCTGCCCATCCACGAGCTGGCCATGATGATGTCCATCGCCCTGCGGTTTATCCCCACTCTGGTTGAGGAGACCGACAAAATTATGGCCGCCCAAAAGGCCCGAGGCGCGGACTTTGAAAGCGGGAACATCTTCCGCAAGGCCAAGGCGCTTGTGCCCCTACTGGTGCCCCTGTTCATCTCCGCATTCCGCCGGGCCGACGAGTTGGCGGTGGCTATGGAGTGCCGCTGTTACCACGGCGGCGAAGGCCGCACCCGAATGCGCAAGCTCCAATTTGCGCCGCGGGACGCCATTGCTCTTGTCGGCGGCGCGGTCATTCTGGCCGCGGTGCTTATCTTGAGGTATTTTGCCAGATGAGAAATATCGCCCTTCGGTTGATGTATGTGGGCACCGCCTACCACGGTTGGCAGGTGCAGAAAAACGTCGTTTCCGTGGCGGAAACCCTCAACAAAGCGCTGGAAACGGTGGTCTGTCATCCGGTGAACTGCGTGGGAGCGGGCCGCACCGACGCAGGCGTCCACGCAGAGCTTTATGTGGCCAACTTTCGCACCGCCTCCACCATCCCCGTGGAACGCCTGCCGCTGGCGGTGAACACCCGTCTGCCGGAGGACATCGTGGTGGTGAAGGCCACCGAAGTGCCGGAGGCTTTCAACGCCATCGGCTCCTGCATCCAAAAGGAATACACCTACCGCATTTATAACT
>JAAWDI010000046.1 GCA_022793685.1 Oscillospiraceae bacterium | reverse complement strand
GGGCCGCTGAATAAGCAGGAGGTAGACGAGAATGTATCAGAGCAAGAAGCCTTATCTGTACGGCACCGGCCGCCGGAAGTCCTCCGTGGCCCGCGTCCGTCTGTTCCCCAACGGCACCGGTTCCATCACCGTGAACGGCCGTGATATTGACGATTACTTTGGCCTGGACACCTTGAAGATGGTTGTCCGTCAGCCCCTCGTCACCACTGAGCTGGTGGGCAAGGTGGACATCGTGGCCACCGTGTCCGGCGGCGGCGTGTCCGGCCAGGCCGGCGCTCTGCGCCACGGCATTTCCCGTGCCCTGCTGAACGTGAATGAGGAGTACCGTCCGGCCCTGAAGGCCGCCGGTTTCCTGACCCGCGACCCTCGTATGAAGGAGCGCAAGAAGTACGGCCTGAAGGCCGCCCGTCGTGCGCCGCAGTTCAGCAAGCGCTGATTGTACCAAGGAAGAGGAAAGAGCCGCCCGCTGGGCGGCTCTTTTTTGCGCAGATGCAGGGGGAGGCGGACTTCAGGCCATAAAGAGGGGTCCCAAAGCCCGTTTGCGGGCTTTGGGGGAAGGAGCCGCAGCGTAGTGAGAGAGCTTTCGCCGAAGGCGGAAGGGAAGGATACGGAGCTTGCGGCGACGTGGCCGCCCGTCGTGCGCCGCAGTTCAGCAAGCGCTGATTTTACCAGAGAAGAGAAAAGAGCCGCCCGGTGGGCGGCTCTCTTTTTATGTAAGAACAGGAGAAGCGGCCGCCTCTATTCTTTTGAGGCAGCCGCTCTCCGCTCATTTTTTGCGTGGATAGGGGCGTTTGTCATCGGTCAGACCGGCTAAATAGTCCATACTGGTCTCCAAAACGAGCGCCAGACGGCGGCACTGCTCAAATGTCATGAAGCGCCGTCCGTTTTCCAGCTTGGAATAATCGCTTTGGTCAATGCCGGTTAGCATCTGCATTTTGATTTGCGTATAGCCCCTCGCCTTACGCAATGCCCGTAGCCTGCTCATAACATCACCAAATCAATTATGGCGAATTGACCTATTGACAATAGGGGTTAATTGACCTAAAATATTGGCAAAGGAGGCAGGGTATGGATACGTACAAAGAGAGGTATTACATGCTGATTGACAGGCTTTCTGACATTGCATTAGAACTCGCCTACATTCAGCAGGAGGCCGAGGACTTTTTTATAGAACATAAGGATGATGAAGAAATGGAGTGACCATAAAGGTCACTCCATTTGCTTTTCAAATAGGATAAGATTTTCCAGAATACCGTGAAAATTGAACTTGGTGACGCCTGCGTACCGATAGCCCAGCTTACGGTACAGACTGGCCGCCGGAGTGTTGCCCTCATAGGTATCCAGACGCAGAACCTTACAGCCTTTGGCGCGGGCGGTTTCCTCCGCAAAGGTGACGAATTGCCGCCCAAGGCCATGCCCTGCTGCTTGCGGATGGATGACCAGCGTGTGGATGACAAGCACTTCATCGCCTTTCGCGGGGTATTCCCACCGGATGTCGCTGTATTCCGGAAGTTGCCGGTGGTTCAAGATGACGGCAGCGGCGATTTGGCCATTTTCTTCTCCCACATAGAGACTGCCTTCGGCCAGCACGGCCTCTGCGTCCTGACGGGTCGGGTAAACGCCCCGTTGCCAGTTGGTATAGCTGTGGCCTTGCTGCTCCTCCTGCGTGAGAATCCCGTCATAGATGGCCTCAATACTGTCCAGGTCGGCGTGGCAGGCAATGCGGATTTCCATGGGAATATTCCTCCGTTTTTTCTTTAGAGTTCATTGGAATCCATCAGCTTGACGGTAAAGGTGAGCTCCTTCTCATTCCGAAGGACGGTTAGAGTAACGGTTTCTCCAATGTCCAAGCCTTCCTTGGCATTGAGCAGGCCGTCAATGTCGGCCACCGGTTTTCCGTTGCAGGCGGTGATGACGTCGCCCACCCGCAGGCCCTGCTGATAAGCGTCTGAATGGCGGTTGATTTTGAATACCACAGCGCCGTCTTCTCCGTCTTCCCGGTTGGTTACGGTAATGCCGAGAATGGGGTCGCCCTTGACCTCGCCGTAAGCGATGATGGCGTCCACAATGGGTTTAGCCTCCGTGGTGGGGATGGCAAACCCAAGGCCCTCGATGGTCACGTCGTGGGAGACCATCTTCATGTTTGTGATGCCCACCACTTGACCGTGGCCGTTGATGAGGGCGCCGCCGGAGTTGCCCGAATTGATGGCGGCGTTGGTTTGAATGAGGGTCATGCGTCCGTTGTCCGTATCCACTTCGCGGTTGATGGCGGAGATAATACCGCTGGTCATGGTCCCCCGGAATTCCTCACCCAGTGGGTTGCCGATGGCAACCGCCAGGTCGCCCACCTTCAAATCCGCAGAGTCTCCGAATTCGGCGGGGGTCAGACCGTCGGCGTCGACCTTCAGAACGGCCAAATCGCTGCTTTTGTCAAAGCCCACCAGCAGAGCGTCCAGCTCCTTGCCGTCCTGAAGGGTGACCGTTACGGTGCGGGTGCCGTGAATAACGTGCTCGTTGGTGAGGATGTACCCATCGGAGGAGAGAATAACGCCGGTTCCTTCGCTGCCTGCCAGGTGCCCCATGGCGGTAATGCAGACGATAGAGGAAATATTTTTGTCGTAAATGTCCCCAAGGGTGAGAGTGTCAGCTGCCGGCTGTGGGGTGAGAACTAAACGGGCTTCTCCGCCCGACTCGCTGCGGCGAATGGTGGTTTCCGCCGTGGCCAGAGGGTCATAGTCATAATCGCTGCCGCCGTCCCATTCTCCAAAGGCGGGGAGAGAAGGCCGCAGGGCGGAGCTGAGGCAAAGTGCCGCAATCACACCCGCGGCCAGCAGGGCAATCACGATAAAAAAGACGATGTATTGCTTTTTACGCGGCTTTTTTGCAGCGGCGGGGGCATATGGGGTGGGATGCTCCCAATAACCGCCCTGCCAGCGCGCCGGGGGCTGCTGCCTTTGGGAGACAAGCCGTTTATTATAATCATTGCGCATGGGTCATTCCTCCGTTATGCCAACGTCAGAGTAAAGACAAATTCCGTCACGCCGTCTTCACTGGCGACGGTGATATTTTCCTTGTGGGTGCCGAGAATGGTTTTCACGATATACAGGCCAAGCCCCACGCCGTCTCGGTCTACGCTGCGGGAGCGGTCGCTTTTATGAAAGCGGTCGAACAACAGGGGAAGCTCCTCTGCCGGAATGGTTTCGCCCTGATTGCGTACCGTCACCTGAGCCTTGCTGCCTTTGGCAGAGATGGCCGCGCCAAGGGTGCCGCCTTCAGGGGAAAATTTGATGGCGTTGTCCAGCAGGTTATAGCACACCTGTGTGATGGCGTCCGGGTCGCCCCACACCATGAGCGGCTCCTCCGGCAGTTGAGCGTCCACGTCCAGATTGCGGGCGGTTATCTTCGGCTCCAGGCTTACCAGCACCCGCGCCATGATTTCCACCACGTCGAATTGCTCCTGCGCGGTCACGTTTTCCGTCGATTGGAGCCGGGAAAGGTCAAGCATTTTGCGTACCAGCCGGGAGAGCCGCCGTGTTTCAGCGGAGATGACCTGAAGGTAATCCCGCTCCTGTTCCGGTGGTATGGTGCCGTCTAAAATACCGTCGGCAAAGCCGGCAATGGTGGTCATGGGCGTTTTCAGCTCGTGAGAGATGTTGGCCACGAATTCGCTGCGCTTGGCCTCCGACTTGGCCAGGGAGTCCGCCATGGTATTAAAGGCGTCCGCCAGCTCGCCAATCTCATCGCTGCGGTTGCCTGCATCCACACGGGCGCCAAAATCGCCGTGGCCGAATTTGCGGACGGCGTCCGCCATGTCTTTAAGGGGCTGGGTCATACGCAGGGAGGTGATGGAGCTGGTGATAAAGGCCAGTATCAACACCACCACGGCGGTGAAAAAGAAGATATTGGCCAGCGCCCACCACATCTCCATGATGGAACTGGCGTCGGTGGCGACAAATACAAGGCCGCTGACCGCCGTTTGTTCCCCCATCGTGATTTTGATAGGCAGCCCCACCACATAGCGGTTTTCGCCGTAAAGCCCGCCCAGGTTATTCATGCCGGTGTAGCTGCCATTTTGAAGGACGGCCTGCACGGTATCCTCAGGGAGGTATTGCCCCTGCCCCAAATAAGGATAGGTGACGCCGCTGTCAGAGCCGTAGACGATTTCGCCGTCTGTTTCCGACAACAGTACATAGCTGTCCGTAATCTGGGCGATAGAAGAGACATAGACCTGAAAAAACTCGTCCCGCACATCGCGGCCGGAGGAGAGCATGGCGCTGGTATATCGGGAAATGTAGTTCGCGTTGCGTTCCATGGCTTCCCGCCGCTCTGTGATGGTATAACGGTAGCTGAGCATGACGAAGGCGATGCCCAGAAGAAGAAAGGAGAGCAGAATGAGCCCCGCCGTCATGGCAAGCTGCCGCCGGTACAAGGATTTCACATTCCGTCCTCCTCTCTGATTATGCAGCGGGGGGTAAAATTAGTCCCCCGTTACCTCAAATTTGTAACCGACGCCCCATACGGTTTTCAGACTCCACTTGTCTGATACGCCCTCCAACTTTTCGCGGAGGCGCTTGATATGCACGTCCACCGTGCGGCTGTCACCGAAGTAATCAAAACCCCAAACCTCGTCCAGCAGTTGATTGCGGGTGAACACCCGATTGGGCGCGGCGGCCAGATGGTAGAGAAGCTCCAGCTCTTTTGGGGGGGCCTCCACCCGCTTGCCGTCAACCAGCAGCTCATAGGAGTCCAGATTGATGACCAGCTTGTCAAAGGCGAGCTTTTTCTCGCCGCTTTCATCGCTGCCGCCGAACCGCCGAAGCACCGCGTGGATGCGGGCCAGAACCTCTTTCATCTCAAAGGGCTTGACGATATAGTCGTCGGCGCCCATTTCAAGGCCGCCCACCTTGTCGGCCGTTTCTCCCTTGGCGGTGAGCATGATAATGGGAGTCTGGGCGGTTTCGCGAATTTTTTTACATACGCTCCAGCCGTCCATCACCGGCAGCATAATGTCCAGCAGGACGAGGTCGGGCTGGAAGGAACGGAACAGCTCAACGCCTTTGCCGCCGTCGGAGGCCACCTGAGTTTCAAAGCCCTCCTTTTCCAGATAGAGGTGAAGAAGCTCTGCAATGTTGTTGTCGTCCTCTACAATCAGCACCTTACGCGCCATGCTCGTTCGCCGTCCTTTCCTGAGACACCATGCACTTTTTTCTTTTATTATAAAGGCTTTCGCCGCCGTTAGGGTGAACTTTCTGTGAATTACGCCTCCAACGTACCACAGTGCGGCGTATCCGTCAAGCGGGGGAGCCGGGCGCAGTGGAGTAGAAGATTTTGTACCTTTAGGGATGAAATTACGACACGTTTCCACAAGATATAGTTATAAGTTAACAATTTGTTCATACTTCTGTTATGATTTAGCCGCAATTATTCGGTATCATGGAGTCGCATTTTAAAAGTGCAAAGCAATCCCAGTCTCTCTCCCTCTCTCTCTTGATTCACACACACATAGAAAAGCGCCTCGGTTGCCCGACCGAGACGCTTTTCTATTTTTTAGCCGCTTTGCAGCGGAAGACCAAAACCGTCGGCGCGGGAGGCATCTACGACACACGTTCCGTTGCCCCAGTCAATGACATTGTAAAAATGGGGGATACTGCCTGTGGTATCCTGCTGCACGGAACATTCCAGGCCATTGAGTGAGCACAAAAGCTGAACGGCGAAAGCCAGACCCTCGCTGTCAGCGACATTGTTCACAAGGGCGTCATAGGCGCCGGAACCGGTTCCGTCCGGAAGCGCCTGCGCGTTATCCCGCACCATGGCGAACGCCGTCCGGGCCAGCGCCTCATCGGATAAGCCCTGAAGCATAGCCTGCATGGAGCGCACCCGCTCATTCAGGGCGTTCTGCTTTTCTCGGAGTGCCTCCGGCGTGTCCGGATAGGTGAGGGAGACCTCCACGATGCGCTGGCGGCCCGGCGTTTCAGCGGGGTAGAGGGCATAATGCACCTCCGGCATCCCGAAGGAGGCCAGCGGCGCGGCATAGTAGGCCTCGCGAATCAGCTCGTCCAGATTGACGGCACTTTCGTCAAAAGAACCGATGCGAAGCACCTGCTCCTCCGCAAGCTGGCTCATGGCCTCGGCCAGCTCGGCACGAATGGCGCTGCTGCCCGGCACCGAAACCACTCCGGCAATCTGCTCCGCCGTGCGACGGTATGTGATATGAACCTGCGCCTCATAATACGAGACGATATGGCCCACCTCATATTTGATGTAATCCACGGCATAAGCGCCGAGAGGGTCCTCCTGAACTACCTCCAGACAGGCGGCCTCTAAATCAGCGTCCACGTCGTGGTCATAGTTGTAAAGCCGGATGGCGCCCGCTTCTTCCCCGTGGCTGACATAATAGAGAACGGCGTTGACCAGCTCCTGATAGTTCTCCACCCGCAGGGCGTTGTCGCCGTCGGCCACAGGGTTTTCGTTGTGGGCCTCCACCGAGATAAAGCTGCGCTCCAAAAGTCCGCTGCACCCGGTGAGCAACAGACAAAGCGCCAGACAGAGCGCCAGACAGAGCGCCAGACAGAGCGCCAGCGCACGCTTTTTCATGAGATGGCTCCTTTCCAAGCGGGGTCAGATGTCATTCTTTCCATGGGGGTGAAAGCCGTCGCCCAGAACCTCGTGGGCGTCGCATACGATAAGAAAAGCGGTGGGGTCGCACTCATTCACCACCTGCTTCAGCGCCACAATCTGCCGCTGCTTGAAGGCGCACAGCAATACCTTTTTCTCCTTGCCGGAGTAACCGCCGGCACCATGGAGGACGGTCACGCCACGGTCAAGGGACTGGACGATGGCGGAGCTGATGGCGTCTGGGTGGTCGCTGATGATATAGGCGACCTTGGCGTGGTCGAAGCCGTAAAGCACCACGTCGATGGCCAACGTGGACAAGTACAGGGCCACAATGCCGTAAAGGGCGCTGTGCAGGTCACGAAAGACCGCCGAGGCCAGCGCAATTACAATGAGGTCAAGGAGCAGGAGGAGCTTGCCCATGGGCAGCCACTGGAGCTTGAGCTTCAACAGGCGGGCGCACAGGTCGGTGCCGCCGGTGGTCGCGCCCTGCTGCAAGACCAGCCCCAGACCGGAGCCGGTGAGGATTCCGCCAAAGATACAGGCCAGCAGCGGCTCCATAGGGGCAAAGGCGTGGACAGAGGCAAACAGGTCGATAAACAGCGAGCTGAGCGCCATCGCCGCCAGCGAGCTGACCAGCGTTTTACCGCCCAGCAGCCGCCAGCCCAGCAGAAAGAGGGGCACATTGATGAGAATGATAAGCACGCCGATGCTGGGCGCGCCCAACAAGGCGTTGACGGCTTGCGCGACGCCGGTCACGCCGCCGTAGGCAATGTCGTTCGGTGAGAAAAACCAGTTGAAGGCAAGGGCGTACAGCGCGGAGCCGGCCACAATCATCAGATATGACCAAAGCCCCTTCCAAAAACGCTGTTTCTTCAAAGCGCGGCTCCTTTCTCCGGCGGGCAGGCGTCCGCGCCGGAACCCGTTATAAAAGCGTCATCTGCTCTTCCCCTCGGTCTTCTTCCTTCAGAAGGGCGCCGGCCACCGGCAGGCTGCGGGCACGGTAACGCGCGGCATTCTGGATGGAGGTCTCCTCCAGCGGCAGGGCGCGCTCCACCCGATACTTCGGCTTCAGGGTCATCACATTGACGCCTTGGGTGCCGCGGGTGGATTTTGGGGACAGGGAAGCAGTGTGAAACACCATGCACCGTCCTTCCGTGGAGATGACGGCCATTTCCCTGTCCTCTGTCAGAAGATATGCGCTGACCAGCCTGGACTTGTCGCTGTAAGCGCCGGTGAGCTTTTTGCGGCGGGTCTGAGTCTGGTAGCCCGCCAGCTCCACCCGAGCCGCCTTGCCGTTTTCAAAGAAGAACAGCAGATGGGCGCTGTAATCGCCGGGGGAACAGGCCCAAACTGCCTGCTCGCCCTCGTCCATACCCAGCTTGGCGGGCAGGTAATCGCCCAACAGGCTGGCCTTGCAGTCGTCAAAGTCGCTCAGGCGGGTCTTATAGCACTGCTGCGCGTCGGTAAAGACCAGCAGCTCGTCGTTGTTGGAGCCTTCCCACGTCAGGAACAGGCCGTCGCCCTCCTTGTACTTCTGCTCGCCGGACATACGAAGGGATTGGGGGGTAATCTTCTTCAAGTATCCCCCCTGAGAGAGAAAGACATGCACGGGGTAATCAGGCGCGCTCTCCTCCTCTGCCACAGCCTCCGCCTCGTGGCTGTAAAGAAGCGTGGTGCGCCGGGGGGCGGCGTACTTTTCCTTTACCGCGCGTAGCTCGTCCTTAATAATACCCTGAATACGCTTGGGGTCATTGACGGTGGCCTGCAAGTCCGCAATTTCGCGCTCCAGCTCGTCCACTTCGGCAGTGCGCTTGAGGATATATTCCTTGTTGATGTTGCGCAGCTTGATTTCCGCCACATATTCCGCCTGAATACGGTCGATGCCGAAGCCAATCATCAGGTTGGGGATGACCTCTGCGTCCTCCTCCGTTTCCCGAACGATTTTGATGGCCTTGTCGATGTCCAGCAGGATTTTTTTGAGGCCCTTTAAGAGGTGCAGCTTCTCCTGCTTCTTCTTCATGGCGTGGTACACCCGGCGGCGGACGCTCTCTGAGCGCCATGCGCACCACTCGTCCAAAATCTCCTTGACGCCCATGACCTTGGGCATTCCGGCGATAAGGATGTTAAAGTTGCAGCCGAAGGAGTCCTGCAAGGGGGTGGTGCGGAACAGCTTTTGCATCAGCTTTTCCGGGTCGGTTCCCCGTTTGAGGTCGATGGTCAGCTTCAGGCCGGAAAGGTCGGTCTCGTCCCGCATATCGGCAATCTCTTTGATTTTGCCCGCCTTGATAAGCTCCGCCACCTTGTCCATAATGGCCTCGGCGGTGGTGGTGTAGGGAATTTCATAAATCTCGATGAGGTTTCCCTCTTTTTCATAACGCCACTTGGCCCGCACCTTGAAGGAACCGCGGCCGGTGCGGTAAATCTCCGCCAGCTCTGCCCCGTCGTAAAGCAGCTCGCCGCCGGTGGGGAAGTCGGGGGCCTTCAGAATGTCCAGCAGGTCGCAGTCCGGATTGTCCAGATGGGCGATGGCAGCGTCGCACACCTCCCCCAGATTGAAGCCGCACAGGTTGGATGCCATGCCCACGGCAATGCCCTGATTTGCGGCCACCAGCACGTTGGGGAAGGTGGTGGGCAGCAGGGTCGGCTCCTGCATAGAGCCGTCGTAGTTGTCCACAAAGTCCACCGTGTCCTGGTCGATGTCGCGGAAGAACTCGGCGCAGACAGGGTCCAGCTTGGCCTCCGTGTATCGGGGAGCGGCCCACGCCATATCGCGGGAGTAGACCTTGCCGAAGTTGCCCTTGCTGTCCACAAAGGGGTGGAGCAGAGCGCCGTAGCCGCGGGAAAGGCGCACCATGGTGTCATAGATGGCGGCGTCGCCGTGGGGGTTCAGCTTCATAGTCTGCCCCACGATGTTGGCCGACTTGGTGCGGCTGCCGGTGAGCAGCTTCATCTGGTACATGGTGTAAAGCAGCTTACGGTGAGAGGGCTTAAACCCGTCAATCTCCGGAATGGCGCGGGAGACGATGACCGACATGGCATAGGGCATGTAGTTCAGTTCCAGCGTCTCGGTGATGGGCTGCTCCAGCACCTCGGCGCTGAGGCCGCGGACATTGGAGGTATCGATGGCGTCGAGCTTTCGCTCCGGCTGCTTCTTCTTTGGCATTGGCTTATCATCCTTATCTGATGAAAGATGGGGGTGTGCTTATTCGATGACCGCGCCCTCCGGCGGCGCGGTGACGGGGACGCGGCTGGTGCTGCGGCAGTTCCAGTTTGCTTTGATGCCGACGTCCGCCATGTTGCGAAGCTGAAGCTGCATATCCAGATTTCCGCCGGACACGCCGCTGCTGCCGGAGCAGGTAATGCGCATGGCGACGGGGCCGCCGATGAGGCTGGTACGCATCCCCATGGCCATACGGAAGCTGACGTTGCCGTCGGGGCGGAAGGTGGCGCTTACCTCCAATTCGCTGTAAGGAGAGTCATAGGAGCCAACGCCGTAATCGTCCGTGTCCATTTTCCACGCATAGCCGGAGCCGCTGCGGGTGAAATTGCTGTCTCCCCAAGTGTCGGACAGGATTTCCGCCGCGTCAGCCAACTGGCCGGACAGCAAAACGGGGAACATGTTGGCGGCTGTCGTGCTGTCGTAGATATAATGGCCAAGGGTTTCGCTCCTGTCAGCTGTGCCGCCCAGAGAAACGCCGCTGCCAAGCAGGCTCCAATGGCCCGCATCCATTTCACCCGTTTCCGTCAGTTGGGGCATATTGAGGAAGATGCCCTCCTGAGAAGCGATGAAGCTGTACGGCAGGCTGCGCAGCATTTGCGGCAGGCCGGCAAGCTCTGGATAATCCCCCTGTGCCTGCATCAGGTCAACCAAGCTGGACAGGTTCATGGTGCCGGACAGGTTGACTGCCTCGCTGCTGGCGAGGAGCGTCCCGTTGGCGGAGGCGGTAACGGTCTTGTTGCCGCTGATGGAGTCCATAGTGGTGACATTCATAGTGGCGGAGAGGCTGCCTTCCCGCGCGCCGTCGCCGTTGGCCTTCGCCTGCCAAGCGAGAATTTCATTGTAAATGGTGAAGTCCTTGTCCAGCTCTGCGATGACGGCCTCCTTGTCAATCAGCACGGCGGAGGTGCAGAGGCTGTCCCAAAATACGTCATAGCCCAGCGCCTCGGCAAAGAAGCGGACGGGCACATAGGTAAAGTTGCCCTTGAGGTAGGGGGCGGTTTTCATCTGTACGGTTTCAGTCTTGCCGTCCTTTGTGACGTTCAGCACCGTGTCCCCCACGCGGAAGGATAGGGTCACGCCGTCCAGCGTGCAGGCAACGCCGCCGTCCGTCCACTCCACCTTGGCGCCCAGCGCCTCCATGACGGCACGAAGGGGCACCATGGTGCGGCCCTTGACCAATTCCGGCGCTGCGCTGGGGAAAACCACGCAGGAGCCGCCCACCACCACGTTGACCTTGCCGGGCTTGCCGCCCATGGTGGAAATCAGGTTTTCCGCCCACGCTTTCTGCCGCTGGGCCTCCCGCTCGGCATCATAGCGGTCACGGAGGTATTCGTCCTGCATCTCCGTCTCAAATTCCGAGCGGGTTATGCCGCTGATTTCCATATACTCCTCCGGGGAGTCCCAATAGGGGTGTTCCTCCTCGAAATAGGCCTCCGGGTCAAAGCCGGAGAGAAGATAACCGTGGGATTTCTTCCACGCCTCAAAACGCGCGTCCTCAAGCTCGATGACGCGGTCGGTGAACCAGTCCCACGTCAGGTATTCCTCAAAGGTCTCGCCTTCGGAGAGGTAGTATTCCTCGAACTCCTCGCGGGTGTACCAGTCGCCGTATTCCTCCTCAAAATAGGCCTCCGGGTCGAAGGTAGCCGCTTCCTTCTCCAGTTGGGCGTATTCTGCTTCTGTAATTTCACAGATTTCCAGACAGGCGGCCTTGCTGTCATAGCCCGCCCGCTCCCACAAAGGAGCGGTACTGGCGGCGAAGGCCAGTCCGGGCAGTGCGCTCAGGCAGAGCGCCAGTGTGAGTACGAAAGTGAATAGCCGTTTCATCACGTTTCCTCCTCTGCAAATTTTAACCGGCACACGTTTCTTATGAGATGTCGGCCAATTCCAAATATTTGTACCCTTCGTTGGCGATGTGGTCCTTCCGTCCCTGAAGATTGTTGCCCAGCAGCAGGTCGAACATCTGCGCCGTCAGGTCGGCGCCCTCCGGCAGGACTTTGATAAGCCGCCGGGTGGCGGGGTTCATGGTGGTCAGTGCCATCATCTCCGGGTCGTTCTCGCCCAAACCCTTGGAGCGCTGAAGGCTGTACTTTTTGTCCACTAACTCACCAGAGAGAATGTCGTTTTTCTCTTTTTCCGAATAGGCGAACCAGGTCATGTCCTTACCGCCGTCCTTGTAGGTGATTTCATAAAGGGGGGTCTCCGCGATATAGACATAGCCCTCTTTGATGAGGGTGGGGGTGAGCCGCCACAGCATGGTCAGGATAAGGGTGCGTATCTGGAAGCCGTCCTCGTCGGCGTCGGTGCAGATGACGATTTTGTTCCAGCGGAGGTTGGCCTTGTCAAAGGCGTTCAGGTCTTTGACGTGCTTGTTTTGCACCTCCACGCCGCAGCCCATAACCTTCAAAAGGTCGGTGATAATTTCGCTCTTAAAGATTTTGGCATAGTCCGCCTTGAGACAGTTGAGTATCTTGCCCCGCACCGGCATGATGCCCTGGAACTCCGCGTCCCGTGAGAGCTTGACGCTGCCCAATGCGGAGTCACCCTCCACGATATACAGTTCCCGCTGCTCCACATCCTTGGAGCGGCAGTCCACGAATTTCTGCACCCGGTTGGAGATGTCCACGCTGCCGGAGAGCTTCTTCTTGATGTTCAGCCGCGCCTTCTCCGCCGTTTCACGGGAGCGTTTGTTTACCAGCACCTGCTCCGCTATTTTCTCCGCGTCAAAGCGGTTCTCGATGAAGTAGACCTCAAGCTGGGCGCGGAGGAAGTCGGCCATGGCCTCCTGCACGAACTTGTTGTTGATGGCCTTCTTGGTCTGGTTTTCATAGCTGGTCTGGGTGGAGAAGTTGTTGCTCACCAGCACGAGGCAGTCCTGAATGTCGTTCCAGGTGACCTTGCTCTCATTTTTCTGGTACTTGTTTTGCCCCCGCAGATAAGCGTCGATGGCGGAGACGAAGGCGGAGCGCATGGCCTTTTCCGGACTGCCTCCGTGCTCCAGCCAGCTGGAGTTGTGATAGTGCTCGATTATCTGTACCGTATTGGAGAAGCAGAAGGAGACCGACAGCTTCACCTTATATTCCGGCTTGTCCTCACGGTCTCGGCCCTTCCGTTCCGTCTGCCAGAAGGTGGGCGCTGTGAGGGAGCCTTCCCCCGCAAGCTCGGTGACATAATCTAAAATACCGTTGTCGTAGCGGAACTCCAAGGCCTCCTGTCCCGCGTCCAGAAAGCGGAAGGTGACGCCGGCGTTGACCACCGCCTGCCGTTTCATCACGTCGGTGAAATAGTCGGCGGGAATGGCGATGTCGGTGAACACGTCCAGGTCAGGCTTCCAGCGAATACGGGTGCCCGTTTTCTTGCCGCGGTCGGTTTCTTCCTCCGAAAGACCGCCCACATTTTCACCCTTCTCAAAGTGGAGGGAGTACTTTTTGCCGTCCCGCCAGACCGTCACGTCCATATATTCGCTGGCGTACTGGGTGGCGCAGGAGCCAAGACCATTCAGGCCAAGGGAATATTCATAGTTGTCTCCCTCGCTGCCGCCATACTTGCCGCCGGCGTACAGCTCACAGAACACCAGCTCCCAGTTGTAGCGCTGCTCCTTCTCGGTCCATGCCACCGGACAGCCGCGGCCCTGGTCCTCCACCTCGATGGAGCCGTCCGCAAAGCGGCGGACAGTGATGAGGGAGCCGTGCCCTTCGCGGGCCTCGTCAATGGCGTTGGAGAGAATTTCAAAGACGGCGTGCTCACAGCCCTCCAACCCGTCGGAACCAAAGATGACGCCGGGGCGCTTGCGTACCCGGTCTGCACCCTTGAGGGAGGCGATGGAGTCGTTGCCGTAATCTTTGGACGGTTTTGCCATGGTCGGTTCTCCTTTTTGCGGTCATTTACTCTTTGCCTTACTACAGGCGCGGCGCGCCGTTGCAGTATATGGCATTATCAAATAGCTGTCTTTTACTATTTTACCCTATTTTGTGGTAAAGTGTCAAGAAAGCCCATGCAGACTGCAACCTGTTGTGCGGAAGAGCCTCCCGGCGTTTTTCGTGCTTTTTTAACCGGCCTGTGTTACAATAGCCGCAAACGGCTATTGTACTTGATTTTATCCATGTCCCACAACGGCGTGTTGCGCCTGTGGTGCAATGGCCGCAGGCTATATGCCGCCGCGCCTTTGGTACATGAGGCCGGCTCATTACAACACCGGAGGGATTACCATGAAAAAGCGTCTGTTTCCTCTTTTGCTCGCTCTGCTTTTGCTGGCAGGCTGCACGCCCCAGGGAGGGCCCGACCCTACGCCGTCTCCGACGGAGACAGAGCCCGCTGCGGAGGAGGTTTCGGTGCGGGATTTCTTTGTTGCCAAGATGACGGAGGAGCAGCGGCAGCTTTATGAGGTGCTGGAGTCGGGCGTTATCACCGAAGGCGAGCCGTATCTGTTTGACGAGCCGCTCCTCAGCGGTGACGAAGACCAGAAATGGCTGGCCATGCTGGACGTGTTGGACCTGTACAACGCCCTCCACGCGGTGCGGCGGTGGCAGTGGGGAAAGTACGTGCTGATTACCAACGAGGATTTCACGGGCTTTGTGGGGGTAGAGCGCGGGGAAGCCATTGTCCCCGTCGGCAGCCGGGAGGAGATGACCGCCGCTTTCGAGCCGGTCTTTGAGGAATGGGTGGCCAAGCTGCCGGGCAAGGACGCCTCCGACGAAAAGAAGGTGCGCGCCATCTGTGACCTAATGTGCAATGAGCTGGAGTACAACTATGAAAGCCTGGAGGGCGGCTGGAGCAGGGAAAACCATGACCGCAACCGCTTTGCCGGCAGCGAATACGGCGCTTTGGTGTACGGCATGTGCGTCTGCGAGGGCTACGCCCAGACCTTCCAGTGTTTGGCGGAGGCCTTGGGGCTGGACAGCATCGTGGTCTCTGGCGAGACGAGGAGCGCCCATCACGCATGGAACCTGGTGCGGGTGGACGGGCAGTGGTATCATGTGGACGTGACATGGATGGACAACGGTGACCCGGAAAGGCCGGATGAGAGCTGGCTGCTGCGCTCCGACGAGGAGTTTTTGACCAGTCACTGGAATTTTAACGCATGTGGGCGACGGCCACGACAACAACGACCTGTTCCTGCCGCCGGAGGCGCCTGAAAGCTGGTGGGCGCAGGACGCAGCGTAAAGGAGACTGCTGATGGGATTTCTGCTCATATTATGGCGGCTCATCGTCATCGTACAGACCTTTTTCGCCTATGGGACAGCGTACCGGTTGACCAAAAACGGAGGAGACAACGGAATATCGCTTTTTGGCTGGCTGATTGTTTTCGGGCTGGCGGCGCTCATCCCAGGGCTTGGAATTTACCTCTGGCTGCGGTACAGGGAGATTTGACTCCAAGGCCCGCAAAGCATACAGAACCCTTGACTTTTGGGGCGCCGGTGCGTAAAATATAAGGTACTTTTTGTTCAAAGAGAGGTTTTCATTATGTCGAAGGAGAAGAAGCAGGTCGAGCAAATCACAGATATGGAGGTCGATTTTGCCCAGTGGTTCACCGATGTGTGCCGCAAGGCAGAACTCATCGACTATTCCAGCATCAAGGGCATGTTCATCCTTCGACCTTATGGCTATGCAATCTGGGAGAATTTCCAGAAGGTGCTGGACGCCAAATTTAAGGAAACCGGACACGAAAACGTGTACCTCCCCATGCTGATTCCTGAGAGCCTGCTCCAGAAGGAGAAGGACCATGTGGAGGGGTTTGCGCCTGAGTGCGCATGGGTCACGTTCGGCGGCAATGAGCCGCTGGAGGAGCGTTATTGCATCCGTCCCACCTCCGAGACCCTGTTTTGCGAGCATTACGCCCATATCATCCAGTCCCACCGCGACCTGCCCAAGCTGTATAACCAGTGGTGCAGCGTCCTGCGCTGGGAAAAGACCTCCCGCCCCTTCCTCCGCCATCGGGAATTCCTGTGGCAGGAGGGCCATACCATGCACGCCACGGAGGAGGAGGCCATTGCGGAGACCGAGCAGATGTTCAACATCTACGCTGATTTCTGCGAGAACTATCTGGCCATGCCTGTGGTGAAGGGCCGCAAGACCGACAAGGAGAAATTCTCCGGCGCCGAGGCCACCTATACGGTGGAGTGCATGATGCACGACAAGAAGGCCCTGCAGTCCGGAACCAGCCACTATTTCGGCGACGGCTTCGCCAAGGCTTTTGACATCACCTTTACCGGCAAGGACAACCAGCTGCACCATCCTTTCCAGACCAGTTGGGGCGTGTCCACCCGGCTCATCGGCGGCGTTATCATGACCCACGGAGACAACAACGGCCTGGTGCTGCCGCCGCGCATCGCGCCGGTGCAGGTCATCGTCATTCCGGTGGCGCAGCATAAGGACGGCGTACTGGAGGCCAACCGAACCCTCATGGAGCGGTTGAAGGCGGCCGGCTATCGGGTCAAGATGGACGACAGCAACAACAGCCCCGGCTGGAAGTTTGCGGAATATGAGATGAAGGGCGTACCCCTGCGCATCGAGCTTGGTCCCAAGGACATAGAACAGAACCAGTGCGTCATTGTCCGCCGTGACAGCGGCGAAAAACTGACGGTGGCCCTGAATGACGTGGAAACGAAGGTTGCGGAGCTGCTGGACGCCGTCCACGACGGGCTGTATGCCAGGGCCAAAAAGAATTTGGAAGACAACACCTACGCCTGCGCCACGTTGGAAGAGGTTAAGGAGAAGATGGCCGCCCAGGGCGGCTTTGCCAAGACCATGTGGTGCGGCGAGTTGGAGTGCGAGCTGCGGATGAAGGAGGAGGCGGGCGTCTCTTCCCGGTGTATCCCACTGGAGCAGGAGCACCTGAGCGACGTTTGCGCCATCTGCGGCAAGCAAGCAAAGAAAATGGTATATTGGGGCGTTGCCTACTGATTGGAGAAGGCCCGGAGCCATGTTCCGGGCCTTTCTTTTTGCGCCTGTGCGAAATTTTGAGATAGGAAGAGAAACGGATGGATATTCTGGAAGAAATCAGCGCACGATACGATGGGTTTAGTAAAACCCGCAAGCGCATCTGCGATTATATCCTCAGCGAGCCGGAGCAGTGCTGCTTCTGCTCGCTGCGCAGCTTTGCCCAGCGGGTGCACGCCACTGAGGTTACCGTACTGAATTTCTGCCGGGCGTTGGGGCTGAAAAGCTATCTGGAACTGAAAAAAGCGTTGCAGGACTATGTGATTCAAAAGGTAAATCCGGGCAAGCGCATGAAGCTGGCGGTGGCGGGCAGCGACAGCGCAGGGGAGCTGTATGGCAAAGTGGCGAGAGCCGAGCGGGAAGCCATTCAAACCACCTTCGAGCGCAATACGACAGAGCAGCTGTTCGCTTTTGCGGAACTGCTTCACAAGGCGGGGAGGGTATATATTGCCGCTCACGACCTCAGCCGTGTGATAGGAGATTACCTCCACTACCGCCTGAATGATTTGGGGATTGACAGCTATGTGCTGGACTTGCAGGACAAGCGGGACATCTTCAACCATCTGGCGCAAACGCCGGAACGAAGCCTGTTGGTGGCGGTGGCAATTCCGCCCTATGGAGCGGACACGGTGGCCGCAGCCCGCTACTGCGGGGAAATCGGAATACCGGTGGTTGCCCTGACCGACCGGCCCGGCTCTCCGGTGGCGCAGGACGCGGCTGCTATCCTTTACTGCCATGTGTCCCTGCTGGGACTGACCAACTCATTTACGGCTATGATGAGCATGGTGGATACGGTCAGCCTGTTTTGTTCTTATGTTGCCGGTGAAGGGGAGGAGGCCGCTCAAACGGACTTGAGGGAGCGGTTTGAGGCGTTTTTTCCGGCAAACTGAATCAGAATGAAAGAAAACTTGCAAGAAAAGGCGTCGCTTTTTGTGAAACATGACGCCTTTTCTTGCCTTTTTGGCTGAAAATAGACGGAAAAAGATGTTGCAATGACAGTAGGTGTTTGCTATAATTCAATTAGCACTGTTACAGTAAATGCTGTAACGGATGATTTCACACGGAATTTAGAAAGGAAAAGGAGGAAACTGCAATGAGAAGCATTGCGCGCAAACTGGCGGCGTTGGCTCTGGCGCTGGTTATGGTGCTCGGCCTTGTGGCCTGCACCAATAACTCTAAAGAGCCGGAGGACACCAACGAGCCTGTCGGCGGTGAATTCGCTGACCAAATCGTGCTGGGCATCACTTCCGAGCCGATGCAGCTTGAGCCCAACGGCCCCGGCTGCGGCCCTGCCGAGATTCAGATTACCCAGCAGATTTATGAGGGCCTGGTCTCCACGGCCACCGATGGCGAAATTGTCCCCTGCCTGGCCACCGACTGGACCATCAGCGAGGACGGCCTGACCTACACCTTTAATCTGGTGCAGGGCGTGAAGTTCTCCGACGGCCGCGACGTGAAGCCTGAGGACTGGGTTTGGTCCCTGTACCGCGCCCGTGACTTCGAGCTGTCCAACTATGCCTTCATCGCTGAGCCTATCGACACCGTTGAGGCCACCGATACGCAGGTTATTATCAAGCTGAAGGCCCCCACCCCCGGCTTCCTGGCTCAGCTGGGCTGCTTCAACATGGTTCTGGGCTGCAAGGAGTACGCCGAGAGCATGACGGACGACGAGTATCTGAAGGCGCCCATGGGCACCGGCCCGTATATGCTCCAGCAGTGGAACCTGGGCACCGACATCACGCTGGTCGCAAACCCCAACTACCGTGAAGAGGGTATGCCCAAGACCAAAGAACTGAAGTACCTGGTCATTGCGGACGACAACACCCGTCTGATGCAGCTGCAGTCCGGCCAGATTGATGTGGCCCCCATCTTCCCCTTCAGCCTGGCTCAGGCTGTGGAGAGCGACGATTCCCTGGAGCTGGGCATCTATCCCTCCACTCAGATTTACTACCTGACCCTGAACACCACCCACGCCCCCTTCGATGATGTGAAGGTGCGTCAGGCCATGTACTATGCGCTGAACACCAAGGAGCTGGCCAGCGCCATTGCCGGCGAGTACGGCGCGCCTGTCGGCGCTATCGTCTCCGCCACCCAGGGCGAGTGGAGCAACACCTCCATTCCGGTCACCGAGTATGCGCCTGAGACTGCCAAGCAGATGCTGGCGGATGCCGGTTATACCGAGCCTGTCAAGTTCACCCTGACCGTCCGCACCGGCTCTGCTTTCTATGAGCAGATTGCCACCCTGATTAAGAACCAGGTGGACCAGGCCGGCTTCGAGTGCGAAATCGAGCTGCTGGAGAGCGCTGCCACCAGCGCCAAGTTCCAGAACCTGGAGCATCAGTCCACCATCCTCCAGTGGGTGGACGATTATCAGGACCCCTCCGGCGTTGTGGGCTGGACGGTCGATTATGACCAGGCCCAGTGCTTCTACACCGGCCTGAACGACGTTGAGCTGGACCAGCTGAACGAGCAGGCTCTGGTGGAGCTGGACCACGCCAAGCGCGTTGAGATGTATCAGGACATTCAGCAGCGCATCCACGACAACGCCAACGTCATCCCCCTGTACCGGAACGACTCCGCCATGGCCTATTCCGGCAAGGTGGACGGCGTGTATCTCAGCCCGTTCTATGTCTACTATGCAAAGGACTGGACGAAGACCAAATAAGTTGTCCGGCAGGAAGTAAGCACGCTCTCAGCCGAAACAGGGGATGGGGCGCACGCTCCATCCCCTGTTTTCAACTGGTGCTTCCGGCCATGTGGAAAGAGGATTTCCCTATGGCCGGGCGCATCAGGGCGGCCCAGGGCCGCCGCGCAGAAAAGGGGCACAGCAGAGACAATAAAAAGGCAGGTGCATATTTTTGAGCAGGCTTCAGTATATCCTAAAGCGCATTTTACAGATGATACCGGTGTTGCTTGTTGTGACGATTCTGGTGTTCTCCATCGTTCACCTTATCCCCGGCGAGCCGGCCCGGCTGATTTTGGGTGATAAAGCGACTCCGGCTGCCGTCGCTGCTTTGACGGAAAAGCTGGGGTTGAACGAACCGCTGCCCACGCAGTATTTCCTGTTCCTGAAGCAGGTGCTCACCCTGGATTTGGGAACCTCCTTCAAGAACAACCTGCCTGTGGCAGACCTGCTGGCGGTCCGGTTTCCGGTTACGCTGGCGCTGACATTGTTATCCACCTTGATTTCGGTGCTTATCAGCTTGCCGCTGGGCTATTTTGCAGGAACCCACAAGGACCGTTTGGGCGACCAGGTGGTGCGGACGGCGTCGCTGGTGGCCATTTCCATGCCCTCTTTCTGGGTGGGCCTGCTGCTGATGATTTTGTTTGCCATCAAGCTGAAATGGCTCCCTGCGGGCGGCTGGGACAACACCTCCCTGTGGGGAGAGTTCAAGTGCCTGATTTTGCCCGCCGTCACCCAGTCCCTCATGACCACCGCCCTGCTGGTGCGCAACACCCGCAATTCGGTGGTGGACATCACCCGAATGGATTATGTGGACTTTGCCCGCAGCAAGGGCATCAGCGACGGACAGGTGCGTTCCCGCCATGTGATGCGCAATTCCATGATTTCCACCGTCACCCTGCTGTCCATGCGTATGGCGGGCACCTTGGGCGGCTCCGTCATCATCGAGACGGTGTTCTCCATCCCCGGCATCGGCAAGCTGGCCAGCGACGCCATCTTCGGCCGTGATTACGCTGTGGTGCAGTCGGTGGTTCTGCTGTTTGCCGTGATGGTGTTGGTTATCAATTTGATTACCGATATTCTGTACTCGCTGCTCGACCCGCGGGTCAGTCTGTGATAGGGGGGTGGGAGTATGAAACGGTATAACGGCGCAAGCCCCCTGCAAAAGAGAAGCCGCATTCCCGGCTTTCTTGCCAAGCCCTCCCTCGTGGTGGGTACTGTTATTGTGGTTTTGGTGGTTATCATGGCCATCTTCCCCCAGTTTATTGCACCCTATGACCCCATTGAAACCAACACGCTGATTCAGAACGCCGCGCCCAGCGCCGAGCACATTTTCGGCACCGACTTCTATGGCCGCGACGTGTTTTCCCGCGTGGTGTGGGGCGCACGCATCGATTTGCTCATCGGCGTGCTGGGCACGGTGGTGCCCTTCTTCATCGGCGGCATCATCGGCCTGTTGGCCGGCTATTACGGCGGCGTGCTGGACAGCATCCTCATGCGCGTCACCGACGTGATGATGGCGTTCCCCTTTACCATTCTGGTTATCACCATTATGGCTATCTTGGGCAAAGGAACCATGAACCTCTTCATCGCCCTATGGCTGGTGGGATGGATGAGTTATGCAAAGCTGGTGCGAAGCGAGGTGCTGGTGCTGAAGGACTCGGAGTTTATCCAGGCGGCACGGGTGGCCGGTTTTTCCGACGCCCGCATCCTGTTCCGTCACCTGCTGCCCAACGTCATCAGTTCGGCCGTAGTGTTCGCTGCGTCCGACGTGGTGATGTGTATGCTGACGGGCGCGTCCATGAGTTTCCTCGGCTTGGGCGTTCAGCCGCCCACACCGGAGTGGGGCTCCATCCTCAATGAGGGCCGTAACTTTATCACCTTCGCGTGGTGGACGACCTTCTTCCCCGGCCTGTTCCTGGCAATCAGCGGCGTGGGCTTCTCTCTGCTGGGCGACGGCCTGACGGACTTCCTGCGCACGAAAGGGCGGTGAGCAGCGTGGAGAAGAAATTGCTTGAGGTAAAGGATTTGAGCGTCCAATTTCCCGGTAAATACGAAACCGTTCAAGCGGTGGACGGCGTTTCCTTTGACATTTACGAGGGCGAGACCTTCGGCCTTGTGGGCGAGTCCGGCTGCGGAAAGAGCCAGACTATGCGCTCCATCCTTGGCCTGCTGAAAGCCCCCGGACGGGTGTCCGGCGGAGAGATACTCTATAAGGGACAAGACATCACCAAGATGAACCAGCGGGAACTGCGGAAGGTGCGGGGCCGTGAGATTTCCATCATCTTTCAGGAGCCGATGACCTCCCTGAACCCGGTGCTGAAGATAAAGACCCAAATTTACGAGGCCTTTGAGGGCGCGTTCATCACCGAAAAGGACAAGGACGGCAAGGAAGTCAAGCGGAAGATGACCAAGGCCGAAAAGCACCGAGCCGCGCTGGAGCTGCTGAAGCTGGTGGGCATCCCGTCTCCGGAGACTCGCCTGGAGGAATACCCCCATCAGTTTTCCGGCGGTATGCGTCAGCGCGCCATGATTGCCATCGCGCTGGGCGCCCGGCCCAAGCTGCTGCTGGCCGACGAGCCGACCACCGCGCTGGACGTGACCATTCAGGACCAGATTATGAAGCTGTTGAACCGGCTCAAGGACGAGCTGGGTATGAGCATTATCCTTGTTACCCACGATTTGGGGGTTATCGCCCAGATGTGCGACAGGGTGGCCGTCATGTATGCCGGACAGATTGTGGAGATGACGGACACCGTCACCCTGTTTGCCCATCCCCGCCACCCGTACACTTACGGACTGATGGGCTCCCTGCCCAATGAGGACACCGCGGGCGGTACGCTGGAGGCCATCGGCGGCGCGCCTCCCAACCTGGCAAACCTGCCGGAGGGCTGTCCCTTTGCGCCCCGGTGCAAATACGCCTGCGACGTCTGCCACGAAAAGCGGCCCGACATCGTGGAGGTGGAGCCGGGCCACTTCGCCCGCTGCCACCGTCTTGACGTGACCAGCGAATTCCAAGGATTGATTTCACCGGAGGCCGCGGCCAAAGCCAAGGAGCAGGAGGTGGAGCCAAATGAGTGACGAGCGCGAGCTTTTGCTGGAGGTGGAGCACCTCTGCAAGTGGTTCCCTCAGAAGCGCGGCATCATTGACGCTGCCCAGAAGAAAGAAAAGAAATACCTCAAGGCGGTCAACGACGTATCCTTCAAAATCTACAAGGGCGAGAACCTTGGCCTTGTGGGCGAGTCCGGCTGCGGCAAGTCTACGCTGGCCCGTACCATTCTCCGCCTTTACGAGCCGACCAGCGGCACCATCAAGCTGCGGGGTACGGATATTTCCCACATGAAGGGGGAGGCTCTGCGGAAAATTCGCCCCCAGATGCAGATGATTTTCCAAGACCCCTATTCGTCCCTGAATCCCCGTATGTCGGTGTATGACACCGTCGCCGAAATGCTGAAGGTGCATAAGGTGGTGCCCGACAATGAAATACCCGCGCAGGTGGAAAAGCTGCTCACCATGAGCGGCCTCACCATGGACATTGCCCAGCGGTTCCCCGGCGAGTTCTCCGGCGGACAGCGGCAGCGTATCGGCATCGCCCGTGCGCTGTCCCTCAATCCCGCCTTTATCGTGGCGGACGAGCCGGTGTCTGCGCTGGATGTGTCCATTCAGGCGCAGATTATCAACCTGCTGGCGCAGCTTCAGGATGAGCTGGACTTGACGGTGCTGTTTATCTCCCACGACCTGCGGGTGGTGCGCCATATCACCCATCGGGTGATGGTCATGTACCTGGGCAGCAATGTGGAGGTCGGCCCCACGGAGGAAATTTTCGACAGGCCCGCCCACCCCTATACCCAAGTGTTGACCAAGGCGGCCCCCAAGCTCGACCCCCTCGACCGGAACCGGGAGTACGCCATTGAGGGCGAGCCGCCCAGTCCCATCAACACGCCGTCGGGCTGCAAATTCCACCCCCGCTGCCCCCACTGTACCGATAAGTGCCGCACAGAGGTGCCGGAGTTGCTGGAAATCGCGCCGGGCCGCCTGTGCGCCTGCCACTATCCGCTGATTTGATGTATTTTACACCGGGCAACACCGGCGATATGATTTGGAGGTAATGTCATGCGTCTTTCCAATTTGACCTGGCCGAAGGCAGAGGAATACTTCAAAAGCAACGATACCGTTATCATCGGCGTTGGTTCCATCGAGTGCCACGGCCGGCATATGCCGCTGGGTACAGACACCTTGATTCCCGACTTCCTGCTGGATAAAATCGAGGAAAAAAGCGACGTGCTCATCTGCCCCACCATTCCCTACGGCGCGACGGAGAGCCTTTGCGACTATCCCGGCACCATCAACCTGGGTACGGAGCTGCTGTATCAGGTGCTCAGCCATGTGTGCGACAGCCTGTTCCAGCACGGCGCACGCCGCTTCGTTATTCTGAACGGCCATGGCGGCAATGTGAAGGCCATTGACCGGGTGGGCTATGACATCCAGCGCAAGGGCGGCATTCTGGCCGAGCTGAACTGGTGGCTGATGGCATGGGACATGGACCCCGCATGGAAGGGCGGCCACGGCGGCGGCGAGGAAACGGCGGCCATTCTGGGCATCGACCCCACTCTGGTCGACCAGAGCGAGGTGCCCGGCCCCATGGTGCTCCATGACGTGTCTGATACGCTGAAGGCTACCGGCTTTACTTCGGTGGAATATAAGGGTGTCAGTGTCAATATCCCCCGCTTGACCCCCAGCGTGACTCACAACGGCTGGATTGGCCCCGACCATCCTGAGACCGCCACGGTGGAGTGGGGGCAGAAGATGCTTCAGACAACGGCGGACTACATTGCGGACTTCATGGAGGAGTTCAAAAAGGTGGACATCGCCAAGGCCTGCGGCACGGAATTTTAAGAAATAATCAGCTTCAAGGGAGAATGAAAGATGGAAAAAGAAACGTCTCTCCAGATGGCGGCCGCCCTGTCCAACGCCAAGGGCGCGCCCGGCTTTGAGGACGAGGTTCTGACTGTCCTGCGTACCTACGGCGGCGCGTATGGCTCTTTTCAGGAGGACAGCCTGCGCAACCTTTACCTTGCCCGCAAGGAAAACAAGGGGGGCCGCCCCATGGTGCAGCTTGACGCCCACAGCGACGAGGTGGCTTTTATGGTGCAGGCCATCAAGCCGGACGGCACCCTGCGGTTTACCACGCTGGGCGGTTGGGTACCTACCAACATTCCGGCCCATCGGGTGTGGGTGCAGACGGCGGACGGCGACTACATCCCCGGCGTGATTGCCAGCAAGCCGCCTCACTTCATGAGCGCAGCGGAAAAAGGCGCAGCGCCCACAGTGGAAGATATGAGCATCGACATCGGCGCTTCCTCCAAGGAGGAGGTCATCCGTGATTTTCATGTACGCATCGCCGCGCCGGTGGTGCCCGACGTGACCTTTGAGTATCAGGAGAAGCATGACCTGATGATTGGCAAGGCGTTTGACTGCCGCATGGGCTGTGCCGCCATTCTCCACACGCTGGACAACGTGAAGGGGAAGGAGCTTCAGGTGGATGTGACCGCCGCTTTCGCCGTGCAGGAGGAGATGGGTACCCGTGGCGCTACCGTCACCGCCAACGTGGTAAAGCCTGATTTGGCTATCGTCTTTGAGGGCTGCCCTGCCGACGACACGGTGGTGGAGCCTTACATGGTGCAGACCGCCATCCACAAAGGCCCCATGCTGCGCCACATTGACGCCCGCATGATTACCAACCCCCGCTATCAGCGCTTTGCGCTGAATCTGGCGGAGGAGCTGGGCATTCCCGTGCAGGAGAGTGTGCGCACCGGCGGCTCTACCAATGGCGCGCCCATTCACCTGTCCAACGGGAGTGTGCCCGTCATTGTCATCGGTATCCCTGTGCGGTATATCCACACCCACTATGGCATTGCCGCCCATGAGGATGTGGTGAACGCCGGAAAGCTGGCCGCCGCCATTCTGGAGCGTGCCAACGCCGACCTGATTGGAAGTTTTTAACCGCCTTTGAGGACGTATAAAAATCCCGCTGACCAAGGGTCAGCGGGATTTTTACGTCATTTTAGGCTTTCTGACAGCGGCCAATAGCCAAGAAACATCGACCGACTCAAAACAATAAGCAAGCCGGTGGGTAGAATGAGAAGAAAACGGAAGCTTCTTCTGCGTCCAGCCGTTTCTTTGCGCAGGGCAGAAATTTGATTGCCGGTGTATGCGGAGGCCATAGGTTATGCTCCTTTTCCGTTCACCCTTCCGGCGCTTCCGCGTTCAGACAGCGACAGCATTTGCGGAAGAAGGAAACGCCGCTGCCGAGGGCGGTCACTGCAAAGACCGCCACAGCGATGCAGAGCAGGATTGTCTCAGGGTTGCTAAAGAGCACGTCTTGTAAAGAAGTCCAGATTGCCCGCAACGCCGCCGCAGGCATTCCGAAGCGCAGTGTTTCCACTACCGTGAGCGCGCCTTGAAGCAGGGGTGCCTCAAGGCCAAAACCCCATGCCTGCGGGTTGTCATACAAGCTGTACCCCATCAAGCAAACAGAGGTCGCATAGAGAAAAATCGTCAGGTTGGCGGCAAGCACGGCTGTGGTCGCTTCTCCACGGAAGCCCCGTGCGTTCATATGGTCAGCCATTCCGCGGTACAGGCAGACTGTATGGGCGACGCCGCACACCACAAGGACAATACCCGCAATGAGGTTCCCTGAGACAGGCAGGGAGGATGGCAGGGCAAAAAAGAAGATAATCATTAGCCCCAGATTGACCGCGCCGAAGACAGCGCCGGCCAACAGCTCCCTGCTGCGAATAGCGCGGCAAAGCATGACCGTACCAACCAAAAGCACAATGGCGCCCGCTATGTTCAGCCAATGGGGGCCAAAGCAGGAAATGACCGCCAGCAGAATGTTCACAATGCCGACGGCGAATAGGAGGCGCAGGGCGGGCAACAGCTTGTAGCCGGGAACGCTCAGAGCGGCCTTGACCTGTTCGGGAGACGGGAGGTCGTCTTCAAGGAGTAAGGCGGATGGTGTGTCTGCTTCCTCTTGCTTTGGAAGCATACCGGCAGGCATAGGCGGGCGCTTGACGAAAAAGCCTGACATTGTGACAACGCGGGAGCCTTTGACAGCGCCCACCCAAAAGACCGCGGTCTTGTCGGCAAAGGGCCAAAGGGCGTGGAAGCTGACGGTAAACAGGGCAAGAGCCACGATGTGGAGCAGACCTTGCGGCGTGATTGAGGGGTGCGGGCCAGTCCCGCAGGCGAGGAGGTAAAGGAAGATGACAAGGCTCAGCGCCATAAAAATGCACCCGGTTGCCAAAAGCCGCTTTTTCAGCTTGGCTTCCTCCTTATTGTGAAGCTCTGCAACGGCCTCCAGCACAGCGGCGGAGGTATCCTCCAGACCCAGCAGGTCGGCCGCTGAGGTGTCCAATGCGGCGGCCAGCGGCTCCAGCAGGGCAAGGTCTGGGAAATTGAGGCCCCGCTCCCATTTGCTGACGGCCTTGTCCGTGATGTGAAGCTGTTCCGCCAGTTCTTTTTGGGTCCACCCTTTATCCTTGCGTAGGGTGGCGATTCGGCTGCCAGTATATACGGCGTTCATCTGTACACGCCCCTTTCGCCTTGATTGTACCGCTTTTCGGGGAAAAAGTCACCCGACTTGAGGTAGAGCGGCGGGGATGCGTTGCGCCACAAGTTGTTTGATGCTATAATAACTGAAAGCAGCTATTATGTTTGATTTTACACATATGCCACAACGGCGTGCTGCGCCTACGGCATAATTGGCACAAGCAAACGACGGGAGGTATGGCCATGAGCGACTATCAAAATCTGCTCCAACCCCTGCGCACCAAGCGTATGGAACTGAAAAACCGTATTCTTTTTTCTCCGACCTACCCCTTTTTCTGCACGGCGGACAACCATATCAATCGGGAACTCATCGAGTGGGTGCGGGGGCTGGCGGTAGGCGGCGCGGCCTGTGTGGCGGTGGGCACCGGCTCCATCACGCCCATTCCCTATGGCATCACACTGCCCGACCTGTCCAATGATAGCTGTATCAACCAGCTTACCCAGATGTTTGACACCGTCCACGCCTATGATTGCAAGGCTGGCATCGAGTTGGTGCCCATCGGCGGCGAGACCGAGACCTTTGACGAGCGGGACAAAAAGGGAATGCCCCAAATTGAGATAAGTCCAGACAACTATGACAACGCCGGAGTCAAGGAAATGATTGGGCAATACATCGACGCGGCGGTGCGGGTTCAGAAGGCGGGCGGCGATTATGTGGTCATCCACGGCGCACATCTCCAGCCCCCAGCGGCGTTCTTCTCCAAGCTGTATAACCACCGCCACGATGAATACGGTTGTGACAGCTTTGAGAACCGCTGCCGCTTTACCGTGGAAATTCTGGACGGTATCCGCGCCGCAGTGGGGGACGCCCTTGCCATTGAGTACCGCATCAGCGGCACGGACATGATGGAGGGCAGCCCGGAAATGCCGGAGCTTATCGAGTTTGTCAAGGTGATTGAGGACAAGATAGACTGGCTCCACGTTTCCCGCGGACAGCTTGCGGTGCATAAGCTGACGCCCTATGTCATGCCGCCGCTGTACTTCGAGCGGGGCTTTAATCTGCCTTATGCGGAGCAGTTCAAAAAGGCGCTGCATATTCCGGTGTCCTGTGTGGGCGGTATGGACTACAAGGTGGCGTCCCAGGCCATTGCGGACGGGAAAATTGATTTGGTATCCATGTCCCGTCCCCTTTTGGCCGACCATGAGATTGCCCGCAAGCTGAAGCGGGGCAAGGCAGACGAAATCAAGCCCTGTATCCGCTGCAACACCTGCATCCACCGCACCCACAACGGCTTTCTGCCCGTGCGGTGCGCCATCAACCCCACGCTGGGACGGGAAATGCTGTGGATGAACTATCCCGCACCGGAAGGTTCCCGCAAGGTGGCGGTGGTGGGCGGCGGCCCCGCCGGCATGGAGGCCGCCCGGACGGCGGCAAAGCGCGGCCACAAGGTTACCCTGTACGAAAAGCAGGACAAGCTGGGCGGCGCCCTCAATTTGGCCGCCGCTTCCGAGATGAAAGCGGACATCCGCCGCTATATTGAATGGAGCGTTCGTATGGTGGAGCGGGACGAAAGCATCACCGTCAAGCTGAACACGGAGGCCACCCCCGCTGCCCTGAAAGCGGAAAGCTATGACGCAGTGCTGGTGGCCGTGGGCAGCGAGCCGCTTATTCCCGATTTCTTGAAGGGCAACCCCAAGGCTGTTTGGGTGGGCGATGTGGACATGGGCAACGTGACGGTGGGCGACACCGTTATCATTGCCGGCGCGGGCATGACGGGCATGGAGTGCGCCGTTGACCTGTCCCGGCAGGGGAAGAAGGTTACCCTCATCGATATGGCAAGCGCCGATAAAATCGGAACCGGCGGCGCAAAGATGAATATTCTGGCGCTGCGGGAGATGATGGAGCTGCGGGGCGTGGAAATTCTGCCGGAAACCCGGTTGGAGGCCGTCACGGATAGGGGTATTACGGTAACACGGAACGGGGAGGCAATGGAGATGCCCTGCGATACGCTGGTGCTCTCCCTTGGCGTGCGCGCCAGGACGGAGTTGGCCCGCTCCTTTGCGGACTGCGCGCCGGAGGTCGTTTATCTGGGCGACTGCAACACCAGGCAGGGGACGATTTTCAACGCCACCCGTACTGCCTATGATGCAGCGATGGCTATCCTGTAAACAGAACGAAAAACGCCCGCTGGGATATATCCCAGCGGGCGTTTCTGGTTTTGAGGTCAGGCTTCTTCGGGGAGTTTCCACAGCAGGCGGTTGTCCGCCACATCGGTCACAAGCTCGCCCTTGTCCATCAAACAGGCCAGATAGGAGCGGAGGGTGCACCCCACCAGCACATATTGAATCCAGTTAAGCGTATGGCCCAGCCGGTCAAAGACTGCCTTCAAAATGTCCTCCATGGTGGAGGGCGCAGCGCAGATGCCCTTCAGCATGGCGCACAGCTCCAGCGTATTGCGGCGGTTGACCTCCGCCAGCGGTGTAATGTCCCCGCTGGCGGGGGCGTGGGCGGGGACGAACAGCGTGCCCGTTAGCGTTTCCACTTTGTCCAGGGCAGCGAGGAAGCCGTCCACGTCCATCAGGTAAGACACCGGATATTTTTGGAGCGTTTCCTCCGACGCCACCGCATCCCCTGCAAACCAGACGCCGTCCGGCGTTTGCAGCAGCGCCATGGCGGCGCAGTGCCCCCCTACCAATTCCATGCGGAAGCCCTCCGGCAGTACGTCGGCCGTCAGGGCCTCCGCCTCGAAGGAGGGCGCCATCAGGAACTTGTTGCACAGCACCTTGGGCGGACGTCCGCCGTAGAGCATGGCAGGCTCCAAAATGGGCTGGGCAGGGTAGGCCAACTCATCCTCCGGAACATAGATTTTACAGCCGGTACTGTTTTGCAGGTGGCGGCAGCCCCCAATGTGGTCGGCGTGGGCGTGGGTGCAGTAGACCGCGTCCAGCGACAGGCCGAGAGCCTCCATGTGGCGGAGGACTTTTTTTGCGGCGTCCTTGTCGCTGCCGCCGTCAATCAGAACGCCGTGGCCGGAGGCAGTGCGAACCAGCCCCACCTTGGTGGGACAATCCATATACCATGTGTTTT
Organism: Oscillospiraceae bacterium; assembly: GCA_022793685.1. Classification (GTDB taxonomy): domain Bacteria; phylum Bacillota; class Clostridia; order Oscillospirales; family Oscillospiraceae; genus CAKUEI01. The sequence goes on along the minus strand of JAAWDI010000046.1, from coordinate 42,458 downwards.
CACCGGCCTGTATCAGCTCGTACATAATCGCGTGACCTCGCTTTTATTCCAGATTCATCTGCCGCTTTCGGGCGGCGGAATAGCGCAGCTTGTCCGCAAGGGCGCTGCGGTCGCCGCTTTGGAGGGCCTTACGGTAATCGGCAAGGTGCACCTCCAGCTCTGCCAGCACCTTGTCCAACGCCGGGGCGTTGAGGGAGAAAAGCTGCGTCCAAAGCGGCACGTCCAGCGCCGCCACCCGGGTGCAGTCCCGAAAGGAATTGCCCTCGAAGCCCTTACAGGTGAACAGCCCCTCGTCGTCGCATACGGACAGGGCGATGATGTGCATCATCTGACTGGTGTAGGCAATCATGGCGTCGTGCTGCTCCGGCGTGGTGGTGATGAAATCACGGAAACCGATGTGCTCCGCCATACGGCGCAGCAGGTCGAGGTGATCCGGGGTGCTGGTTTCCCGCGGCGTGACCAGATAATGGGCAAGCTGGAACATCTCACCAAAGGCGTGCTCGATGCCGGAGAATTCCGTGCCCGCCATGGGGTGGCCGCCGATGAAGTCTACGCACTCCGGCAGAGCGGAAGCGCCCTCCATAATGGCGGTCTTGACGCCGCACACGTCTGTCACAAGGCTGCCCTGCTTGAACCTCCCGGCGTGCTCTTTCATAAAGTCGAGGATACCCTGAGGGTGAAGGCAGAGCAGGGTCACGTCGGCGGAAGGGACAGCGTCCGCGGCGTGTTCGGTGAGCCTGTCGCAGATACCGTGCTCAGCGGCGAAACGAAGGGTGGGCTGGCTTACGTCGCAGCCCACGATGGCATAGTCCTCAAAGCCCTTGAGGCCAATGGCCAAGGAGCCGCCAATCAGGCCGAGGCCGACCACAAGGATAGTTTTTTGCTCCATGACTGCGCCCCCTTAAAGGGTACGGCCCACGCAGGCGGCAATCTGGGCCACCTTGGGCATCAGCTCGGCAAACTGAGCGGGTGTGATGGATTGCGCGCCGTCGCACCATGCGTTCTGGGGGTCGTTGTGCACTTCGATGAGCAGTCCGTCCGCGCCGGCGGCGACGGCGGCCAGCGCCATGCGCTCCACCATCCACGCCTTGCCGCAGGCATGGGAGGGGTCTACCACCACCGGCAAGTGGGAGAGCTGCTTTGCCGCCAGCACGGCGGACAGGTCGAGGGTGTTGCGGGTGTAGGTTTCAAAGGTGCGGATGCCGCGTTCGCAGAGGATGACGTTGTTGTTGCCGCCCGCCATGATATACTCGGCAGACATGAGCCACTCCTCAATGGTAGAGGAGAGCCCCCGCTTCAGCAGGATGGGTTTGGAGCACTTGCCTACCTTTTTCAAAAGGTCGAAGTTCTGCATATTCCGCGCGCCGATTTGAATCACATCCACGCATTCCTCGAAGAAGGGAAGTTGGTCGGAGCTCATCAGCTCGGTGACGATGGGCAGGCCGGTGGCCTGCTTGGCCTCCAGCAGCAGGCGCACGCCCTCCACGCCCATGCCTTGGAAGGCATAGGGAGAGGTACGGGGCTTGTACGCGCCGCCCCGCAGGGCGGCCGCCCCGGCGGCTTTTACCGCCTGCGCCACGCCTGTGATTTGAGCCTCGCCCTCCACAGAGCACGGCCCGGCGATGACGGCCAGCTTGTCCCCGCCCACCTGTACGCCGCCGCCAATGTCAATAACGCTGTTGTCCGGATGATACTTGCGGTTGGCTTTTTTGAACGGCTCGCTCACCCGCATGACGCGCTCCACACCGGTGAGTTGGGCCAGCTTTTCCTCATCGAGCTTGGAGGAGTTGCCTTCAGCGCCCAGAATGGTGGTCTCGCTGCCCTTGGAGACCATCACCTTGACGCCGCCGGCCTCCATGGCGTGGATGGCCTCCTGCAATTCGGACTCTGAGAAGCCCTGCTTCATAATCAAAATCATGGTAAAACACCCTTTCCTGCAAAAAATAAAACCGCGCACGCCCTGCGGGCGCCGCGGTCAGCGAAGGAACCTGTTCCCTGCCGTGGGCATCCGGTCAAGAGCGCACAAAACCGCCGCTATTGCAATAATAGCGGTAATAGCCGTACGCCAGACCGAAAAAGTGGGTCATTCCGGTTCCTCCCTCCGTTTGTTCTGGGGCTACTTTAGCACTTTTTGGTGTTAAAGTCAAGAGGCAATTTTATCTTTTCGGACTCTGCCAAACGGGTGGGCAGCGCTTGCAGCGCCCACCCGCTTGGTTCCTTTTTACTGCGCCTCGTCCGCCCACGCCTTGGCCCGTTCTACCGCCTTGTGCCAGACGGCGAATTCCCGTTCCCGGCTTTTCTTTGGGGTGAACACCCGCTCGCTTTTACGGAGGGCGGAAAGGGCGTCTGTGCTGTCCCACACTCCGGCGGACAGCCCGGCCAGAAAGGCCGCGCCCAAAGCGGTGGTCTCCGCCATGGCGGGCCGGTCGATGGGGATGCCCAACAGGTCGGACTGGAACTGCATCATGAAATCGCTGACGCACGCGCCGCCGTCCACCCGCAGCTCAGTGACGCCGCCGGGCACGTCATGGCCCATGGTATCCACCAAATCGGCGACCTGATAGGCGATGCCCTCCAGCGTCGCTCGCGCAAGGTGAGCCTTGGTGCTCCCTCTGGTCAGGCCAACGACAGCGCCTCTGGCGTACATATCCCAGTGGGGCGCGCCCAATCCGGTGAAGGCGGACACCAGATACACCCCGCCGTTGTCCGGAACGGACTCCGCCAAAACGTCGCACTCCGAGGAGGAGGAAATCAGCCCCAGCTCGTCCCGCAACCATTGAATGGAGGAGCCTGCGTTAAAGACGCTCCCTTCCAGCACATAGGTGGTATCGCTGCCCAAATTCCAGCCCACGGAGGTCACGAGACCGCCGCTGGAGCGCAGGGGCGTGCCGCCTACATTCATCAGCGTGAAGCAGCCGGTGCCGTAAGTGTTCTTGGCCTGTCCGGGGGTGAAGCACCCCTGACCGAACAGGGCGGCCTGCTGGTCGCCCGCAGCGCCCCGCACCGGAACGCCCGCCAACGCCTCCAGCCCCGGAATACCGTGCTTGACTGAGCCGAAGCAGTCGCCGCTGTTGGGAACCGGCTGTGGGAGCATCTGCATGGGGATTTCCAACCGGCGGCAGAGGGTCTCGTCCCAGCGAAGGGCACCGATGTCAAACAGCATGGTGCGGGCGCAGTTGGAGTAGTCGGAAACGTGCCGCCCCGTCAGGTTCCAGATGAGCCAGCTGTCCACCGTGCCGCAGAGCAGCTCGCCCTTTTCGGCCCGTCGGCGCGCGCCGGGAACCGCGTCCAACATCCATTGAAATTTGGTGCCGGAAAAGTATGCGTCGATAAGCAGGCCGGTCTTGTCCCGCACATAACTGCCCATGCCCTCGGCGGAAAGGCGGTCGCAGGCCTCCGCCGTGCGGCGGCACTGCCAGACAATGGCGTTGTAGATGGGCTTGCCGGTGGCTTTTTCCCATATTACTGCTGTTTCCCGCTGGTTGGTGACGCCGACGGCGGCAATGTCGCCGGAAGAGACCCCGCTTTGCGCCACGCATGCGGCTGCGGCGGAGAACTGGCTCTCCAGCAGCTCCATGGGGGCGTGTTCTACCCAGCCGGGGCGGGGGTAGTGCTGGGGAAAGGGCTGCTGCGCCATGGCAACGCGCGCGCCGGTCTGGTCGAACAGGATAGCGCGGGAGCTGGTTGTGCCTTGGTCAAGCGCCAGAAGATAGGACGGCAAAGCCATCGCCCCTTTCACCCTTGACGCAGCCGTCAAGAGAGGATAAACTTGGAATAACAGTATCATACCACAGAAGGAGAAGAATTTCCATGGAGCGTGTGAGAGAATTTACTTATCCGTCTGCCGATGGCGAGCATCAGATTTACGCCACGGTATGGCTGCCGGAGGGAGAGCCGAAGGCGGTGGTGCAGATTGTCCACGGCGTAGCGGAATATGTGGGACGTTACGCGGACTTTGCCGCGTTTCTAAATGAGCGGGGCTATGTCGTATGCGGAGAGGACCATCTGGGCCATGGCAGAACGGGCGCGCAGGACGGAAAATTCGGCTACTTCGGGAAATACGACGGTTGGACGCTGGTGACGGCGGACATTCGTACCCTGCGGCAGAGAATGGGGGAGGAATTTTCCGGCCTGCCTTATTTTCTGCTGGGCCACTCCATGGGGTCGTTCCTGACCCGCACCTATCTGTGCCGCTACCCCGGCGAGGTCAGCGGCGCAATCTTATCGGGCACGGGGCAGGAGAGCGCGTTTTTGGTGTCCCTGGGCAAAGCGGTGGCGTCCCTTGTGGGTCATGTGCGGGGAATGGACAAGGTGAGCAAGCTAGTCAACAATCTTTCCCTTGGGGCGTATAACCGGAAATTCGCGCCTAACCGAACCTCCGCCGACTGGATTTCCCGGGACGAGGCGGTGGTGGACGCCTATTTGAAAGACCCATACTGCACCTTTATGCCGACGGCGGGGATGTACCGGGATATGCTGGGCGGCCTTCAGTATATTGCAAGCAGGCAGGCCCTGAGCCGACTGGACGTTGACACCTCCATCGGGCTGTTCTCCGGCGATGCGGACCCGGTGGGCGGCATGGGCAAGGGCGTGGAAAAAGTTTACGAGATGTACCGCAAGGCGGGAGTGCGAGACTTAAAGCTGAAGCTCTATCCCGGCGGACGGCACGAAATCATCAATGAGACCAACAAGCAGGAGGTATATGCGGATATGCTGGCATGGCTGGAGGAGCATATGCCTTGAATATGGGACAGCAGAACCCCCGCAGCGCATAGCGCTGCGGGGGTTCTGCTGTTAGAGAGAAGAAGAGAGAGAGGGAATATGTCAACAGCATTCAGTTTCCCCAAGAGAAGGGGAAGCTGTAGCGGGAACCGCTTTGGCCTTGCTGTCCCTGTTGGGTCTGCGTCGGCTCCTGCTGGCTGCTGTTGGTAATGGGGGCTTCGTCGAAGGTAACGTCTACCATCAATTCCTCGCCTGAGCGGGTGACGGTAAAGGCAACGGTCTCGCCGGCCTTATACCTGTTCTTGGCGGCGTTCAGCTCGGAATAGGTGGTCACGGAGGCGTCACCCACGGCGGTGATGATGTCGCCGGGCTGGAGACCTGCCCGGTCGGCCGCGCCGCCCTGCTCCATCTGCTCAATCAAAACGCCTTGAGGCAGGTGGTAGCGCTGGGCCTCGCTTTCGGTCACATTGGAAACGGTGACGCCCAGATAGGGCTTGCCCGTGACATAGCCCTTCTCCATCAGGTCGGTGATGATGCCGCGCACGTCGTTGATGGGGATGGCAAAGCCAAGGCCCTCAATGGAGGCGGCGGAAGAGGAACTGCCGGACAGCTTGGCGGAGGTGATGCCGATGACCTCGCCGTACTGGTTGAAGAGCGGGCCGCCGGAGTTGCCGGAGTTGATGGTGCAATTGGTTTGCAGCATATTCATGGTGACGCCGCTGTCATTGGTGACGGTGCGGTTCAGGGCGGACACCATGCCGTCGGTCATGGTGTAGGTCAGCTCGCCCAGCGGGTTGCCGATGGTGTACACGTTGTCGCCCACCACCATGTTGTCGCTGTCGCCCAGAATGACGGGGGCAAGGCCCTCTGCGTCGATTTTCAGTACAGCCACATCGTTTTCCCGTTCGCCGCCGATATAGACAGCGTCGTAGCTGACGCCGTCAGAGAAGGTTACCTTGATGCTGCTGGCATTCTCCACCACGTGGTAATTGGTGACAATATAGCCGCCCTCGCTGATGACAAAGCCGCTGCCGGAGACGGCGGAGGTGGTCTCCCAGCCCCAGACGTTGGTGGTAACGCCGGCGTTGATGCCCACGCACGCGCCCAAATAGGAGGCATAAATCTGCTGGGGCGTGAGCGGGTCGCCGGTGGGAATCTGTACGGTGTTCACCACGGCAAGGGGGCGGTCGCCCTCATAGACGGTAGACGCGTCCTTCTCATGGCCGAAAGCGCCAGTCACGCCGCCTACGCTCAGGCCGCCTACCGCTCCGCCCAGCAGGGCGCAGACGAGGGCTGCGGCCACCATCCGCCCGCCGGTGCGCTTTTTTGCCTTATGACGCTTGGGCGGGGTGGGGTCTGCGTCCTCCACCTTGTAGCCTGCTGCGTCCACAGTGGATTCGCCCCGCTGGCGGCGGTAGTTTTCCTCCGCCCTGCGGCGGTAAAACTCATTGATTTCGTCCAGATTGTTGAGGTCCATAACGGTCGCTCCTTTGCGTTGTCTGTTTGAACTAACGACAGGATACTGCAAAGTTATGTCCAAACCGTGAAGAAAATTCAAACGGTTTTTGAAAAATTGGAAAACGGTTTATGAACCGCTCCACAGCCGGGCGGTATCCCAAAACAGCAGCTTTGCGTCCCGCAAAAGTCCGTCCGCCGCGCCGGAGGCCACCAAATTGCGGACAATGAGCACCAGCACCGGAGCGAGAATCATACCGGCCACGCCGTAAAGCCGCATACCCACATAGACCGACAGGAGGGACAGAATGGGGGAAAGGCCGGTTTGGCCGCCCAGAATACGCGGCTCTGCAATCTGGCGGAACAGGGCGATGACCGCCCACAGAGCCAAAATAGGGACGGCGGCGGAGAAATCCCCCATCAGCAGGGCGATAACGCCCCATGGAATCATAACGGTTCCGGAGCCGACGATGGGGATAAAGTCCAATACGGCCAGAAGAAGCGCCAGCAGGAGCGCATAGGGCTGCTTCATCAGCAGAAAACCTGCCGTCAGCAGAACGAACACCCCCAGCGACAGCAGAAGCTGCGCTCTCAGATAGCCGCCGAAGGCAGTGACGGTGACGGTGCGCAGGGCGGCCATGCGCTGCCGTCCGCCGGTGGTCAGATTTTCCGACATTCGCCGCAGATAGACCGGCCACCCGGACGAGAGGAAAAAAGTGCCCAGCAGATAGGTCATCAGCCCGATGAAAAAGGAGGGCAGGCCCATAGCCGCGTCGGTGGCCCTTGAGGCGAGGCCGGAGAGGAAGCCGGGCACGGCGGTGCCCAGCCAGTGGAGTAGGTCGTCACGGAGGGAGGCAACCAATTCGGCAACATCGGGGGGAAGCACCTTGAAAAGAGAGTCAAAGGCTGCGTCCAGAGAGGAAAAGGCGTTTGTCAGCTCTTCAAAAAGGGACTGCCAGCTTTGCGCCAAATCCACCGCCTCACGCACAAGAAAATAGCACACGGCGGTGAGGCCGCCGCCTGCCAGGGCAAAGGTCAAAAGCACGGCCACAAGGGCGCTTCCGCCACGGGAAAGGTGGCACTTTTTTTGCAAAAACTTGACGGCGGGATTCAAAAGCCATGTGGTGAGCAGCGCCAGCAGGAAGGGCAGCAGCAGGGAAAACAGTCCCGGCAGTACCTTCCGCACGGCCCAGATGATAAGAAGCAGCGCCCCCAGCCGCAGCAGGCAGCGAAGCCAAAGCGCAAGCCGTTCCTGGCCGGAAAGCGGCTGATGGTGTTCCATGGGTCGGCCTCCTCTCCGGGGCACAGCGGCCCCTTGTTCTTTTACACAATTCTGGCGGGAAATATACGCCCTTTGACGGGGCGGAAACGGGACAGGCCGTCATAATCCGGTGGGACAGGTCATAGGGTAAAGCATCACAAAGGACAAGGGAGCGATGGCATTGAAGCGGAAAAAGTGGTTGTGTGGCAAAGGGCTGAGAAGGGCGCTAGCCCTTTTTTTGGCGGTGCTTACCCTGTGGGTTGTTGCATTGACGGCGCCGTGGGACAGTGTGAGCGCGGTTTTTTCAAGCTGGGAGAGCGGGGCGGACTTTGCCATCTCCGTTCTGCGTTATGAGCTGGGCCGCCCCAACGGAGAGGACGGCACCCTGGCGGGTTTGAACCGCTGGCAGACCATGGTGGTGCGGCAATCGCCCCTGCTGCTGGCAGGGCCGCCCGCCCCTGTGGAAACGGATAACGCGGTCCCTCCTGACGACGAGGAGCCGACCGAGACTGTGCCCCAGAGCAACGCCTCCGCCGACGTGGTGGAGCAGACCATCATTCCCCGCGGCGGGTCAGGGTACAGCCATGCGGCGGAGGTGTATATCCAAAATCCAACCGATGCGGAGGTAGATGTAGCCGCCATGGCGGCGGCGGAACTGCCGGTGTCGCTGGGAGAGGACGGGCCGCAGGTGCTCATCTATCACACCCATGGCAGCGAGGCCTATACCCCCGACGGCAGCGATGTGTACACGGAAAGCAGCTCGTACCGCACAACCGACACCAATTATAATGTGGTGCGGGTGGGGGACGAGATGGCCAAGGTGCTGGAGAGCTATGGCATCACGGTGCTTCATGACCGCAGCCTGTACGATTATCCCTCTTACAATGGGGCCTATGGCCGCTCGACGCAATCCGTGGCCGATTATCTGGCGCGTTACCCCTCTATTAAAGTGGTGCTGGACGTGCACCGGGACGCTTTGGTGGGTGAGGACGGCACAACCTATAAGGTGGTCACGGAGGTGGACGGCGCAAAGGTGGCGCAGGTGATGATGGTGGTGGGGACGGACCAAGGGGGCGCGTCCCACCCCAACTGGCGGCTGAATTTGACCTTTGCGGTGAAGGTGCAGCAGGCGCTGAACGCCTCCACGCCCAAGCTGGCGCGCGCCATTGCCATGCGGGCTTCGCGTTATAATCAGCAATATTTGCCAGGGTGCCTTCTGGTGGAGGTGGGCAGCCACGGCAATACGCTTCAGGAGGCCATCGGCGGCGGAAAACTGTTTGCGAAGACCTTGGCAGAAGTGCTGAAAGGATAAAGAGAGCGAATTTTGATAGAAAAAACACCATAATGGAAGGAATGTGTGATTGAAAAAAACATTGAAATGTGATAAAATAACTCGAAAAGGCGAATTTGATAGCGTTTGCTCAATGTATGGCTGACGCAAAGAAGGTGGCTGTCCTGTGAACATCAACCAGATGGAATACGCAATCGCGCTTGCGGAATATAAAAAGTTCTCCGAGGTATCCAAGCATCTATATGTGGCGCAATCCTCCATCAGCAAGCAGATATGCCTGCTGGAGGAGGAGTTCGGCATCCGTCTGTTTGAGCGGCTGAAAAGCGGTACAGAGCTGACGCCGGAGGGCCGTATTATCATTGACGCTTTCAAGCGAAGCCGCGAAACCGTCGATGAAGCGGTATCACGGGCCAAATATATGTGCGATTGCGGCGGTGCCTTGAAGATTGGCGTTTCTGAAGGGTTTGAGACCTGCCCTGCCCTTCTCCGGACGCTGAAGGCGCTGCGGGAGAAGCACCGCAATGTGGAGGTGACAGTGCAGTCCTTCCACCACTCTATTCTGGCCAACAAGTTTAACCACGACCAGCTTGATATGATTATCAACACGGCCTCTGAACTGCCGGGCCGCAACTGGGAGTGCGAAAGGCTATGGTATAACGAGTATGCGCTGGTGCTGCCCGCCGGTCATCTGGTGGCGGGGGGCGTTCCCATGCACCAGTATGATTTCTCACACGACACGGTTTGGATTGCCCACCACGAGGGCGGCGAAATGTTCCGCAGCTACATTCAGGGGGTAAAAGAGCTTTTACGGGTGGACGACTCCGTTATCCGCTATGCCCGCGACCTGGATTCCATGCTGGCCTGTGTGGAGGCAGGACTTGGAATTACGGTGGCGCCGTGGATGCGGCGCATGAGCTTCTGTCCGGACCTCCGCCTGCTGCCCGTGGATAATACAGGGCTTCCGTCCCTTCAGATGTGCGCGGTGTGGAAACGAAAAAATCCGAACCCGGCGGTGAGCGACTTTGTCCGCCTGCTGCGGGAATACATGACGGAAACGGGGGAGTAAGCCATGACGGAAATGCAGGTTGGCAGCTTTCTCGCCGTGGCGGAAACGCTGAACTTTTCCCGTGCGGCGGAACAGATGTCCATTTCCCAGCCTACCCTTTCCAAGCACATCAAGCTGCTGGAGGAAAGTCTTGGCTTTTCCCTGCTGGAACGGAACCGCTCTGCTGTGTCCCTCACGCCGGAAGGCGTGCTGATGTATCACACCCTGCGGGGCGTCCGCGACCAGATAAAGCTGTCGGTAGCGCGTTCCCGCAGCGGCAACGTGGGCGGACGGAAAAAGGTGGGCATCGCCATTATGCGCGGCCTGAGCGTCAGCCGCATTCCGGCGCTGAAGGACGCCATTGCCAATTATCAGGCGGCGGAGCAGGGCAACGAGGTTATCCTGATGCGTGCCGACGTGAAAGAGCTGTGGAGTATGTTCAAGTCGGGAGATGCCGATGTGGTCGTGCTGCCGGAATATGTCTCCACTGACGGACGGATGCTGGAGGCGGTTCCTCTTTGCCGCAGCAAGGCGGTGCTTTTTTCCGGGGCGCCGGATGAGCTGAAGGTGGAAAAGGGAGAGCTGAACCTGCCCGACTGCAATTTGATAACCGTCCGCCCGGAGGGGGACGTGGACTACTACGAGTATTTTTCCAAAGTGTTAGAGCATCATGGTTTAGACCCGGCTCGGTGTTCCCAGACAAATTCTATTTCGGGAATGCTTAACGCCGCTGCGGCCGGACTGGGAGCCGCCGTCTTTTTTGATGTCAGCTATCTGTGTAACGACCCGGCGCTGACGTGGCGAGAGCTGCCCGGTGTGGAGGTGGGGATTCAGGCGCTGTTCGGTCTGAAAAGCGGCACCTTCCTGCGGTTTCTCGGTTGCCTGCAGCAGAGCATAGAGGAATTATATGGCCAAGTATAAGGGATTTGTATGGGTTATATAGTTTTGCGCCTATGAAGGGTTAGCTTTTGTGTATTTTACACGGGCGCTGCCCCCGTGCTACAATTCATCATAGGAAAAAGTCGATAAAAAGCGACCCGGCGGAACAAAAATGGAATAACCGGGCGTTCCGGCGCAGAAAACTGCCGCCGGACGGCTGCCTGTGTATATCAAAAAAATGGAGGTATTTAAGCATGTATCAGTTTAGCCCCATTGCCCCCCGTGTGGCTGCGATGCGTGAGCGCTACCGCAACACCCAGCCTGAACTGGACCTGAACCGCTATAAGCTGGTAACGGAATTCTACATGGAGCACCGTGACATTACCGGTGCTCTGAAGCGGGCGTACAACTTCAAGAACCTGTGCGAAAAGATGCCCCCCCACGTCAACGACGGCGAAATCATCGTGGGCAGCCTGACCGCCAAGTACCGCGCCGCCGCCATGTTCCCTGAAAACTCGGTGGACTGGCTGAAGGAAGAACTGACCAGCGGCCTGCTGTGGGAACGTGAAACCGACCCTTACATTGTGCCTGATGAGGTGCGTGAGTACGTCCTGAGTACCGTGGATTTCTGGATGCAGGAGTGCATGAGCGCCAAGATGAACTCTTATATCCCTGAAATTTACCGTGACCATCTGGCTGGCAATGGTTGCTGCGGCTACGGTCCCCAGGGTCAGAACGCTCAGCCTGTGGGTCACTTCTGCACCGGCTATCGCAAGGCCGTTGACAAGGGCTTCAAGGCCATCAAGGCGGAGGCTGACGCTAAAATCAAGGAGCTGGAAGGCACCGGCATGGTGGGCACCACCGCCCGCCAGTACAACTTCTACCGCTCCATCTCTATCGTCTGCGAGGGTATGATTACGCTGGCCAAGCGTTACTCCGCCCACTGCGCCGATTTGGCAAAGAAGGAGAAGGACGCCAAGCGCAAGGCTGAACTGGAGAAGCTGGCTGTCACGCTGGACTGGGTCGTTGAGAACCCTGCCCGTGATTTCTACGAGGCGGTTCAGGCACTGTGGTTCTATGAGATGTGCGTCATGCTGGACGCCAACATGCACGGCACCTCCATGGGTCGTGTGGACCAGTACCTGGGCAAGTATGCCGAGGCTGATTTGGCTTCCGGCAAGCTGACCCGTGAAGAAGCTCAGGAAATCATGGATATGTATTATCTGAAGGTAGCCGAGTTGAATAAGCCTTGGTCTGCGGGCGCGGTTCTGGCCAACCCCGGCTACACCAACGGCCAGCTGTTCACCTTGGGCGGCGTGGACAAAGACGGCAACGACGCCACCAACGTCTGCACCTACATGTGCCTTGAGGCGGCGGGTCGTCTGCTGCTGCACGACCCCCCGCAGGCTCTGCGTATCCACAGGAACACCCCGAAAGAGCTGTGGGACTGCGCTATTGAGGTTACCAAGCGTGCGGGCGGCGTACCTTCTTTCTACTCTGACGATGTGGTTATCGATGCTCTTACCAGAACCGGCCGTATCGGCAAGGAGGACGCGTGGGACTACTGCTTAATCGGTTGTGTGGAGCCTTCTCTGGGCGGTCAGGAGTGGCCTGCCTGCGGCGGCAACGGCACTGAAACCTATACCAATATTGTCAACGGCTTCCTGATGGCTATTAACAACGGCTATAATCCTATGCCTTCCCCGGATGGCAAGCCCGGCCCGCAGTTTGGCCCCGCCACCGGCTACCTGTATGAGATGAATTCCATTGAGGAGGTCATGAAAGCTTATGAGGATCAGATTCGCTTCTGGACCACATGGGACGTGAACCTGCGCAATATCTTCGAGTCCATCGCTCCCAACATTCTGCCCCAGCCTGTCGTGTCCGCCACCATGGGCGGCTGCATGGAAAAGGGCATGGACGTTATGGACGGCGGCTCCAAGTACAACTCCACCGGCCTGAGCTGCGTGGGCGTGGGCAATGTGGTGGACTGCCTTGCTATCATCGACCATGTATGCTTCAAGACCAAAAAGTACACCACCCGTGAGCTGTATGACGCCGTCATGGCCAACTGGGAAGGCTATGAGGAGATGCTGAACTACATCAACGGTGAGTGCCCCCGTTACGGCAACGCAGACCCCGAGGTGGATAAGTACGCTACCTTCGTGATGGAGAGCTATGCCAAAATCGGAACCTCTTTCCATGGCCCCCGTGGTCCGCTGTCCGTGGGCTGCTACCCGGTTACTCTGAACGTACTGTTCGGCTACGGCACTTGGGCTACCCCGGATGGCCGCCGGGCGCACACTCCGCTGTCCGACGGCATCGGTGCGGTGCAGGGCATGGACAAGAGCGGCCCCACCGCCGCGCTGACCTCCATGGCGAAGGTGCCGCAGAACCTTTATGGCAACGGTATTCTGCAAAATATGAAGTTCCATCCCTCTGCCGTCAACAGTGAAGAGGGCAAGCAGAAGCTGATTGACCTGATGAACACTTACTTTTTCGCCATGGGTGGCATGCAGCTGCAGTTGAATATTGTTTCCGTCGACACGCTGCGTGATGCCCAGCAGAATCCAGACAAATACCGCGACCTGGTCGTGCGTGTGGCCGGCTTCTCCGCCTACTTCGTGGAAGTCTTTAAGGACAGCCAGGACGACCTGATTCGCCGCACAGAGCAGGGCCTTTAAGCAAAACAGAGAAACTGCGAAAAGCGATGTTTCCGAAAGCGGCGCACCCACTTGGGTGCGGCGCTTTTTTCAAAAAGTTCATATTCTTGCAATAAAATTGTTTTATGATACACAAAGAAAGCGTTGAAATTAACAATGTTTTTGTGGTATTCTATCAAAGCTGACGACAAAAATAAAAGGAGGCAATGCCATCATGTCGTACACATTTCAACCCATGACGGAGCGCGTGCAGAAGATTCGCGAGAAGTACCGTTCCGTCACGCCTGAGCTGGACTTGAACCGGTTCAAAATCGTCACCGAGTTCTATGAGGAGCATGACAACCTCACCGGCATCCTGAAACGCGCTTATAACTTCAAGAACCTGTGCGAGAAGCTGCCCTGCTTCATCGACGAGGGCGAGCTGATTGTCGGTGCTATGGTCACCAAGTTCCGCGCCGCCGCCATGTTCCCTGAAAACTCCGTGGATTGGCTCATCCGCGACTTGGAGAGCCGTTCCCTGATGGAGCGCAAGAACGACCCTTACATTTGCAGCGAGGAGACCCGCCAGTATGTGCTCGACCACGGCCAGTTCTGGCTGAACCACTCCATGCTGGACCGCTTCAACCCCTACATCCCGGAGGCCTATCACGCCCTGGCCGACAATGGCTGCTGCAACATGGGCGCGCAGGGTCAGGGCGCCCAACCCGTGGGCCACTTCTGCGCCAACTACAACAAGGCTGTCAACGAGGGCTTTGAGGAAACCTACCAGCAGGCTGTCGCCAAGATTAAGGAGCTGGAAGACAACGGCATCTACGGCAAGACCATCGACCAGTACAATTTCTATCGTGCCATCAAGGTAGTGTGCGAGGGCTTCTTCACCTTTGCGGAGCGTTACAGCGCCTATGCTGCCGAGCTGGCCGCCAAGGAGACCGACAGTGTCCGCAAGGCGGAGCTGGAGAAGATTTCCCAGAACTGCGCGTGGGTCATGCGCCACGGCGCCCGCGACTTCCACGAGGGCGTGCAGGCCCTGTGGATGTACCAGCTTTGCGTCATGATGGACGCCAACCTTCACGGCACCAGCTTGGGCCGCGTCGACCAATATCTGGGCCATTTGGCCGAGGCGGACATCGCCTCCGGCAAGATGACCCGTGCTCAGGGCCAGGAGATTCTGGACTGCTTCATGCTGAAGGTGGCCGAGCTGAACAAGCCGTGGAGCGAAGGCCCCACTCTGTCCGTGCCCGGCTATACCTCCGGTCAGAACTTCACCTTGGGCGGCCAAACTCGCGACGGCAAGGACGCCACCAACGTGGTCACCTATATGTGCCTTGAGGCGGCGGGCCGAATGAAGCTCCACGACCCCCCGCAGTCCCTGCGCCTGCATCCTGGCACTCCGGACGAACTGTGGGAGTGCGCTCTTGAGGTCAACAAGATGGCGGGCGGCGTGCCCTCCTTCTACTCCGACCCCGTGGTTATTGAGTCCCTGAAAAAGGCGGGCCGTTTGGACAACAACGAGGAAGATATGCTGGACTATTGCATCATCGGCTGCGTGGAGCCCGCGGGCTGCGGCAACGAGTGGCCTGCCTGCGGCGGCAACGGCACCGAGAGCTTTATGAACATGGTCAACGGTCTGCTGATGGCCATTAACAACGGCCAGAACCCCATGCCCCTGCCCGACGGCAGCCTGCGGCCCCAGCAAGGCCCCGCCACCGGCTATCTCTATGAGATGACCAGCATGGAGGAGGTCAAGGAGGCGTTCCGCAAACAGATGGAGTTCTGGATTCGCTGGGACTTGAACTGCACCAACGCCTTTGAGTACGTCTACCGTGAGACCCTGCCCCAGCCCGTTGTCTCTGCCAGCATGGTTGGCTGCATGGAGAAGGGCATGGACGTGACCTACGGCGGCTCCAAATACAACTCCACCGGCACCGCCGGCGTGGGCATCGGCAACGTGGCGGACAGCATGAACATCATCGACTTCTTGTGCTTCAAAACCAAGAAGTGCACCACCCGTGAGCTGTACGACGCCATCATGGCCAACTGGAAGGGCTATGAGGAGCTTCAGCAGTACATCATCGGCGAGTGCCCCCACTACGGCAACGCCGACGCCGAGGCCGACAAATACGTTGCATGGGCCGCCAAGGTCTGGGCTGATTACAGCAATCAGGCCTCCGGCCCCCGCGGCCGCGTCAGCGCGGGCCTGTACCCTGTCACCATGAACGTGCTGTTCGGCTTCGGCACCTGGGCTACCCCTGACGGCCGCAGTGCCATGGCTCCGCTGTCCGACGGCATGTCTGCCGTACAGCAGATGGACAAAAACGGCCCCACCGCTGAGTTGAAGTCGGTGTCCTGCATTGACCAGACCGACTTCTCCAACGGCACCCTGCTGAACATGAAGTTCCACCCCTCTGCGGTGAACAGCGACGCGGGCAAGGCGAAGCTCCGCGCGCTGATGGAGACCTACTTCTTCCATCTGGGCGGTATGCAGCTTCAGATGAACATTGTTTCCGCCGACACTATGCGGGCGGCGCAGGAGGACCCAGCCGCTTATCAGGATTTGGTGGTGCGTATCGCGGGCTTCTCGGCCTACTTTGTCGAGGTGTTCAAGGACGCGCAGGACGACCTGATTCGCCGCACGGAGCTGGCTCTGTAAGCTTGCGTTTTCATATTTCCAGGATTTGTAGGGGCGCGGCGCCGGAGAAGCGCCGCGCCCCTACCCAATTCTACAAATATTTGTGAGGGTTGCAGGAGCGGGAAAACAGGAAAAATGCCTTGCAAAAAAGTGCATGGACGTGTATAATAAATTCGCATGGAGGTTTGAGGAGCCGCCGCGGAATAGAAGCGCTGCGGCAGCGCCGTGGAAGCCCCGGCACGTCTTGTTTTTCACAAGATACGGGAGTCGCTCCATCGCATAGAGAACGCATAAAGAAAGGTATTGTGAGGGGAAATCAATGGAAAAGAAATTGACTGGTAAGACCTATGATATTCAGGGCTTCTCCGTACAGGACGGCCCCGGCATCCGCACCACCGTATTCCTGAAGGGCTGCCCCCTGCGCTGCCCGTGGTGCCACAGCCCGGAGTCTCAGGCGTTTGAGAGCCAGCTGGCCTGGATGGCCATGCGCTGCATCGGCACCCAGAAGTGTGAAGACGCCTGCGTCAACGCCTGTAAGCTGGGCGCTATCTCTTACGGTGAGCTGACCACCAGCATGGTGAAGGAAAGCGAAGTGGACGAGAACGGCATTGGCCGCGACCGCATGGTGGAGACTCCCGTCCAGAAGATACATATCGACCGTAAGGTCTGCACCAACTGCGGCGACTGCGCGGCGGTCTGCCATCCCGACGCCCTCTATATGTGCGGCACCGATTATACCGTGGAAGAAATCGTGGAGCGCGTTTCCAAGGATAAGCCCTTCTATGACCACTCCGGCGGCGGCGTCACCGTCTCCGGCGGTGAGGCCATGTCTCAGCCCGATTTTACCATCGCGCTGCTAAAGGCGCTGAAGGAGAAGGACATCAACACCGCGCTGGATACCACCGGCTACTGCAAGTGGGAACTGCTGGAGAAGACCGTTCCCTATGCCGACCTCTATCTCTATGACCTGAAGCACATGGACAACGACCTGCACAAGCGTGTTGTAGGCGTTCCCAATGAAATTATTCTGGAGAATGCCAAGAAGTTGGCTGCCGCAGGCGGCAAGCTGCAGGTGCGTATTCCTGTGATTCCCCAGTTCAACGACTCCAAGGAGAACATCCGCAAGACCGGCGAGTTCTGCTGCGAGCTGGAGAAAATCAACCCCGGCACCGTGACCATGATTCAGCTGTTGCCGTACCACAATCTGGGCGTGATGAAGTGGCAGCGTATTCAGGACGACATCCCCATCATGGAGGCTGTGCCCCCCACGGACGAGTATATGCAGGAGCTTAAAACCCTGCTGGAGGATATGGGACTGCCCGTCTGCATCCACTAAAGCCTTCTCAACGGTTTATGCTCTGTCCGCCGTGGACAGGTATAAATAAACCGGCCTGTGCCGGCTGCATCTTTGGCGAGCCGGTAGGCCCCCAAACATGCGAAGACCTAAAATTTATTTATAGGAGGAAAATCCCATGGAGAAACTGTTAGGCGTTTTTGAAACCGCCGAAGAGGCTCTGGCTGCCGCCGAGGCCGCGCAGAAAGAGCTGGTTACCAAGTTCAGCACTCCCCAGCGTCAGGCTATGATTGACAGCATGAAGAAGATGGGTATGGCTCATCTGGAAGAGCTGTCCAAGATGGAGTTTGAGGAGACCGGTTACGGCCGTTATGAGGATAAGCTGCAGAAGAACGGCGGTTCTTTCACCCTGACTCAGGGCATTGAGGCTCTGACCCACGAGGTGCTGGCCAGCAGCGAAGGCCTGACTGTCGACTACTATGCCCCCTACGGCCTGGTCGGCGCCGTGACCCCCTGCACCAACCCCTCCTCCACCATCTTTGCCAACGGCATCTGCAACCTGGCTGCCGGCAACGCTGTGGTCTTCAATGCCCACCCCGCTGCCAAGAAGAGCTGTGCATATGCCTGCCACCTGGCCAACCAGGCTATCGTGGAGGCCGGCGGCCCCGCCAACCTGCTGACCATGCCCGGCGAGCCCACTATGGAGACGCTGGACGTCATCATGAAGTGGCCCTCCGTCAAGCTGTTGCTGGGCACCGGCGGCCCCGGCATGGTGAAGACCCTGATGTCCTCCGGCAAGAAGGTCATCGCGGCCGGCCCGGGCAACCCCCCTGTCGTGGTGGACGAGACTGCCGACATCAAGGCTGTCGCTCAGGGTCTGACCATGGGCGGTTCTTTCGACAACAACCTGCTCTGCATCGCTGAGAAGGAAGTTTTCGTTGTTGACAGCGTGTTCGACGAGCTGATTAAAGAGATGGTGGCTCTGGGCAACCGTCTGCTGACCCCCGAAGAGGCTGCTATCGCCAACGAGAAGTGCACCATCGCGACTCCCGACGGCGGCCGCGCCACCAACAAGAAGTATGTCGGCAAGAATGCAGCTGTCATCCTGAAGGACCTGGGCATCCCCGTTGAGGGCGACCCCCGTCTGGCTATCCTCGAGGCGAAGAACGAGGACAACCTGGTGCAGACCGAGCAGATGATGCCCGTCCTGCCCTTCGTCCGCTGCAAGGACTTTGAAGAGGCTGTCGAGCGCGCTGTGGCCGCTGAGCACGGCAACTGGCACTCCTCTGCCATCTGGACTGCCCGTATGGATCGCGCTACCCTGTTCGGTAAGCGCATGAACACCACCGTGTGCGCGATGAACGCCCCCACTCTGGCTGCGTTCGGCATCTGCGGCACCGGCACCAACTCCCCCACGATTGCTACCCCGACCGGCGAGGGCGTTACCTCTCCCCGCAGCTTCGCCCGTAAGCGCCGTTTCGCCATGGGCAGCGGCCTGGGCTACGTCCTGTAAGAAGCTCTGCGGAGCGCTTCAGGCGTAACAATCATGAAATAGGGTTTACCCGTGCGCGCCTAAACGCGCACGGGTAAACTGGTTCAGTGCAAAAGGCCGTTAAGAGGAATGGTTCCCCTTAATGGCCTTTTGCGCAAGGCAAAATAAATCTATCCCGAAGGGAGTATGAAAAATATGTCTATCAAGAACTTCACCGAACTGGTAAACGCCGCCAAGGCAATGGAGGAAAAGACCCGCATCGTCGTGGTCAACGCGCAGGACGAGCACACGCTGGACGCCATTGTCCGCGCCACCAAGGACGGCATTATCAACCCCATTCTCGTGGGTGATGTGGCCAAAATCAGCGAAATCATCACCGCTGAGGGCGACGACCCTGCCAAGTATGAGATTATCGCCGCCGACGGCGTGGAGGCCAGCCTGGCCGTGGCCGTTAAGCTGATTCAGGAGGGCAAGGGTACCGTCCTGATGAAGGGCAAGCTCCAGACCGGCGAGATGATGAAGGCTGTTGTCAACAAAGAGAACAACCTGCGCACCGGCAAGAAGATTTCCCTGCTGGGCTTCTATGAGATTCCCACCTACCACAAGCTGTTCGCCGTCACCGACCAAGGTATGAACACTTACCCCGATTTGGCGGGCAAGAAGGACATCATGGAGAATGCGGTCAATGTGCTGCACGCCATGGGTATCGAGAATCCCAAGGTTGCCGCCCTGTGCGCCGTGGAGACTCTGAACCCCAAGATGCCCGAGTGCGTGGACGCCGCCGCCTTGAAGGAAATGAACGAGAAGGGCGAGATTGTCGGCTGCACCGTGGAAGGCCCCATCTCCTTCGACTTGGCCATGGACCCGGAGGCCGCTCCCATCAAGGGCTATCAGAGTCCTGTGGCCGGCGACGCCGACCTGCTGCTGGTGCCTGACATCGCTTCCGGCAACATTCTGACCAAGGCATTGACCGTGCTGGGCAAGGCCGAGACCGCCGGCATGGTGGTGGGCGCAAAGGTTCCCATCGTACTGACGTCCCGTGCGGCTACGGCGTCGGACAAGTACTATTCCATTGCACTGGCTGCTTACGTTGCCAAAAATTATTAATTTCGCACAAAATGGGCGGGGGAAACAAGGCTTTTTTGTCTTGTTTCCCCCGCTTTTTCTCTTGCCTCCCCAAATACGTTGTGATATTATTAACGTGCGAAATATTTAACGCCTACTTTTTAACAAGAGGAATGGCAATACTACCCTCATAGCAGGCACATTAGGAGGAAAAGAGAAATGCTGAATTGCGGAACTTATAAGCAGCTTTGTCCGGTACTGTACGGCGCGGGCGTGACGGAAAAGACCGGCGAGGTGGCCAAGGAGCTTGGCCTGCGCAAGGTCATGCTGGTCACCGACCCCGGCATCGTTTCCGTGGGCCATGACAAGAAGGTGGTCAAGGCGCTGGAGAGCGCCGGTGTGGAGTGCGTTGTGTGGGCGGAGGCCAAGCCCGAATGCCCTGCCGGAAATGTAAAGGACGGTGCCCGCGTCGCCCGTGAGAACCATGTGGACGGCATTGTCGGTCTGGGCGGCGGCAGCGGTCTGGACACCGCCAAGGCCATTTCGGTGGTTACGCCCAACGAGGACGGCATCCTTGACCATCTGGTGGAGCTGTTCACCGGACAGATGACGTTGCCCAAGCCCCAGATGCCGGTTATTCTCATCCCCACGACCTTTGGTACCGGCAGTGAATCCACCTATGTGGCGGTAGTCAACGACCCGGTGACCGACAGCAAGATGGGCCTTGTGGCGCCCCCCAGCTATGCAGTGGTTGACCCTGCGCTGGCCGTTGGATTGCCCGCGTTTCCCACCGCTATCACCGGCTTGGACGCTTTGAGCCATGTCACTGAGTCCATCACCTCCAAGAACTGCACCTATCACACGGAAATGATGGCCTTTGAGGTCATGGGCCTTATCAATCAGTGGCTGCCCAAGGCTTGCGCCGACGTCACCGCGCTGGAGCCGAGAGAGTATATGTCTCTTGCTTCCAACTTTGCAGGCATCGCTTTCAACGAGAGTGACGCAAACGTGGGCCACGCTGTGGCGCACACCATCGGCCATACCTTTCATATCCCTCACGGTTTGGCCTGCGCGTGGGTGAATCCCGCGTCCATTGAGCTGATGGGCAAGTATTTCCCTGAAAAAGTAGAGAAGCTGGCTCCCATTTTCGGTGTAGAGTGCGGCTGCAAGGGCGAGAAGCTGGCCAAGGCTGCGGCGGACGCAAACCGCGCGTTGATGAAGAAGCTGGGCATTCCCACCATGGCGGAAAAGGAAATTGGGCGCGAGCAATTCCTGGCGCTTGCAGAAACCGTCCTGAACGACGGCTTGACCGGAAGCTATGAGTATCCCCTGACGCTGGACGATATTACTGCCTTCATGACCAGCGTGTACGACAACTATTGCTGAGTATTGACAGATGAAATAGCAGGCCGTATCATAATTTAGATACGGTCTGCTATTTTTGCGTAAGGAGAGAGGCACATGGAACCGTTTGTTCGGGCCTACGGGCCTGCCGATGTGGCGCGCATGACGGAAATTTGGAACGAAGTGGTGCGGGACGGAGTCGCCTATCCCCAAACGGAACCGATGACAGCGGAAGCGGCGGCAGCCTTTTTCGCGGAACAATCCTTCACTGCGGTGGCGGAGGATAAAGAGACCGGCGAAGTGGTGGGGCTTTACATTCTGCATCCCAATAATGTGGGGCGGTGCGGCCATATCGCCAATGCCAGCTATGCGGTTGGCTCCCAGCATCGGGGCAAGCGTGTAGGGCGTGCTTTGGTGTCCCACTGCTTAAAAAAGGGCGGTGAGCTGGGCTTCCGGCTGCTTCAGTTCAATGCGGTGGTGGCCAGCAACCATAGCGCCATTCATTTGTACGAATCACTGGGATTTGTCCGCATCGGAACGGTGCCCGGCGGTTTTCTGCTGCCCTCCGGCCGCTATGAGGACATTGTTCTGTTTTACCATACCCTATGATGGTAAGGCCCGGAGCAAATGCTTCGGGTCTTTTGCATCCTTGCAGATTGCCTCTTGCGTCAGGGGCGAAAAACAGGTAATATGGTAAGGAGTAAAACTGCCGTCGGCTGCGGCGAAAATGCCAAACAATAAGGAGTGGTATCTACCATGGATAAGACCGCCGCTATTTTCCGGCCCTTGAAGCTGGGCAACCTGGAGCTTAAAAACCGCATTGAGGTGGCGCCTGCCGCCCCTTTTCTGACCGGCCATGACGGTTCCGTTACGCCGGAATTTTACCAGTACACCGTCAATCTGGCCAAGTCAGGCGCCGCTGTTGTCACCATCGGCGTGACCAACGTGGACCAGTCCGCACCCGGCGGAGGACGCATTCTGTCCGCCACCCGCGGTTTTCTCTCCGACCTCAACGACATCGCAGAGGGCATCCAGCGCTATGGCGCCAAGGCGTCCATTGAGCTGGTCTACTCCAAGTACATGCTCACCCCCGCAGAAATCGTGGTGAATAAGACTACCACGGAAGAGGTGGAGGACATTATCCGCAACTTTGCCGCCGCCGCCGGAGTGGTCAAAGCCGCAGGGTTTGACATGCTGATGATTCACGGCGGCCACGGCAATGTGCCCTCCATGTTCTACAACAAGAAGTATAACCGCCGCACCGACCGCTTCGGCGAGCGTACCCGCTTCGGTGTGGAGCTGCTGGAGGCCGTTCGGGCGGCAGTCGGTCCCGGCTTCCCCATTGAGTACCGCATCTCTGCCGAGGAGATTTTGCCCGGTATGACCACGCTGGAAGAGACGCTGGAATACGCCAAGGTCATTCAGCCGTACATCGACATGCTCCATGTTTCCCGCGGGCTGCTGGAGGTGGACGACCTGCTGCCCCAAATCAACGCTCCGGTTTACCTGCCCCGCGCCATGAACCTGCCCTTTGCAAAGAAATTCAAAGAGGCGCTGGACATCCCCGTGTCCGTCATCGGCTCCTTCGACTTGGAGACCGCCGAGCGGGTGGTAGCCGCCGGAGAAGTAGATGTGGTGGCCATGATTCGAAACGTGCTGGCGGACACCGAGTGCGTCAATAAGGCCCGGAAGGGGCAGGACGACCAGATTCGTCCCTGCGTGCGCTGCAACACCTGCATCGGCCGCACCCACAGCCAGTTTAAGTCGGTGCGCTGCGCCGTCAACCCCCTGATTGGCAGGGAGACTCGCTTCGACCTGCGCAAGGCCGAGAAGAGTAAAAAGGTGCTGGTGGTGGGCGGCGGCCCCGCCGGTTTGGAGGCCGCCCGCACAGCGGCCAACCGGGGGCACAGCGTGGTGCTGTGCGAAAAGACCGGGGAGCTGGGCGGCAATTTCCGCATGGCCTGTGCCGCCGACTTCAAGGCGGAGATGAAGAAGTATCTGCAATGGTCTATTCGCACGGTGGAGGAGCATCCCAATATCGAGGTGCGGATGAACACTGCGGCGGATGAGGCGCTGGTGAAGTCCGTGGCCCCTGACGCCATCATTGTGGCGGCGGGCGCGGTGCCTATCCTGCCCACCTTTACCGCCTCCGGCACCGACAAGGTGGCATGGTCGGGCGATGTGGAGCTGGGCAAGGCCAAGGTGGGCGATAAGGTGGTTATCGCGGGCGCAGGATTGACCGGTATGGAATTGGCGGTCGCCTTGTCCCGCCACGGTAAGCAGGTGACCATTATCGACATGGTGCCGGAGGACAAGGTGGGCGCCGGGGCCAACGCCATCAACCTTATCTGCATCAAGCAGCTTCTGAAGGAAGCGGGCGTGACCTTCCACTGTGAAGTGCGTCTGGAGGACGTGACCGACGAAGGGGCCACCGTGGCGGAGAAGGACGGCAGCAAGACCGTCCTGCCCTGCGATACGCTGGTGCTCTCCCTTGGCTTCCGGCCCAACGCCGCGGCCATGGAGACCTTCCGTGATTTGGCGGAGGACGTTTACTTTGTGGGCGACTGCAACCGCCGGGGCGGTACGCTGGCCATTGCAACCCAAACCGGCTTCGACGCCGCCATGCAGATTTAACCTGAATAAAACCGGACAGGCCGCTTTGCCTGTCCGGTTTTCTGCTTTCGGCGGCCTTGACGAACAGGACAAGGAACGCTATACTGTAAACCATAGGAAAACGGTAGAAATTCCGCGGGCTTTTGCCCGGAGAGGAGACGGCTATGGACACAGCGACGCTGTTTGAAAACCAGCCTTTCGTCTTTTTAGACGGCGCTATGGGTACTATGCTTCAGCAGAAGGGCCTGAAGGCGGGGGAGCGCACGGAGCTGGCTGCCCTTGAGCATCCGGATTGGCTGGAGGATATTCACCGCGCTTATGCAGAGGCAGGGAGCCATATTATATACGCCAACACCTTTGGTGCGAACCGGGAGAAGCTGGCCGGGACGGGCCACGCGCCGGAAGAGGTCATCGCCGCTTCCGTGGAGTGCGCCAAGCGGGCGTGTGCCGGAACCGGCGCCTTGGTGGCGTTAGACGTTGGCCCGCTGCCGCGGCTGTTGCAGCCGGCGGGCGACCTGACCTTTGAGGAGGGCTATGCCCTCTTTGCCGAGATGATGGAGGCGGGCGAAAGGGCGGGAGCCGACTTGGTGGTGCTGGAAACCATGGCGGATTTGCAGGAGCTGCGCTGTGCGCTTCTGGCGGCCAAGGAGCACACCGGCCTGCCCGTGCTCTGCACCATGACCTTTGAGGCCTGCGGCCGCACCTTTATGGGGACGGGGGCGGCTTCCTTTGCCATGACGGCGGAGGCGTTGGGCGCTTCGGCGCTGGGCGTGAACTGTTCCCTTGGCCCCCGGCAGCTTCCGGAGCTGATTGCCGAGCTGCGCCGCCACACCAGCCTGCCGCTGATTGCCAAGCCCAACGCGGGACTGCCCAGAAAGGACGGCGGCTACGACATTACCCCGGAAGAGTTTGCGGACAGCCAGCGGGCGCTGGCCGCCGCAGGCGTGCGCTTCTTGGGCGGTTGCTGCGGTACCGCCCCCCGGTATGTTTCCCTGCTGCGGGATGCGCTGTCCGGCTTGGAGGGGCCGAAAGCGGCCCCTGCCGTTGCCGCCGCCCTGTGCAGCGAAAGTGCAGTATTTCCCTTGCCCATAGAAAATCGGGAGAACCTCCACATTGCGGACGATGCCGATGAGGAGGACATTCTGGACGACGCTATGGAGCTTGTCGACGGGGACACCCTTCTTTGTCTGACGGGCGACAGCCCTGAAGCGCTGGCCAAGGGCGTAGCCGCCCTTCGGGGCGGCGTGGATTGTCCTCTGGCGGTACAAGGTACTCCGGAAGCAGTGGAGCATGCTCTGCGGTTGTACTGCGGCGTCTGTGGCGTAGTGGGCGCTGAAAACGACGCAGCCCTTGCCGCCGCCGTGAAAAAGTACGGCGCTGTGTCCGTGGGGAGCGGGACATGAAAATTTCCACAAAGGGGCGCTATGCCCTGCGGCTGATGCTCGACTTGGCCTGCAACGACAAGGGCGGGGCCATCGCCTTGCGGGACGTATCCGCCCGACAGGGGATTTCCGTCAAATATTTGGAGCAGATTGTCGGCCCGCTGTGCAAAGCGGGCTTGCTGAAAAGCGTTCGAGGTGCGGCGGGCGGCTACCGTCTAACCAGAGCACCGGAGGGCTATCCGCTGGGCGAGGTGCTTCGGGTGACGGAGGGAGAACTGGTTCCGGTGGCCTGCTTGGAGCCGGGGGCGTCTCCCTGCGAACGGGTGGAGGACTGCCCGACCTTGCCCTTCTGGCAGGGCTTGCAGGAGGCCATCGGCCGGTATGTGGACTCCGTGACCCTGAAAGACCTGATGCAATAAAAAGAGGGGGGGCAACGCTCCCCCTCTTTTTTGTGTGTTATGTATGAAGCAGTTCAATGGCCTCTTTGCCCGTCATGTGGTCGATGACGACCTCCACCATATACATGCGGTCAAAGCCCTGCTCGATTTCCGCCCGGCGGCCCGCCTCGTCGCCGTTGTCGTATTTGGCGGACAGCAGCCACAACGCGGCACGGGCTTCCGCTTCATCGGTCAGCAACCGCGCACGGCCAAAGGCGATAACGCTCCGGTACAGGGTGGTGTATTTCTCCGGCGCCACCTCGTCTTGGTCGATGACGCAAAAGGAGACCTTATCGCTTTGGGCAATGGCGTCCAGTTTGTGGCCGGTTTTTGCACAGTGAAACAGGATGCGCGTTCCGTCGTACACATAGCTGAGGGGGACGGCATAGGGATAGCCGCCGTCGCCGGAAACGGCCAGCACGCCGGAACTGCCCCGGTGCAGAATGTCGGCGCAGCGTTCCGGGCTGAGGGCTTGCCTGCTGCGGCGCATGGGGCGGAAATTCATGGGATTTTCCTCCTTTTTTCATGGTACTTTCATGGATTTTGCTTGCTTCATTCTAACATAGACGGGCGCATTGTGGTACAATAAAATCACAAAGGGGGTTGAACCCATGACCGATTTGGAATATGAGAAGCTGTGTGAGCGCCTGAGGGCCCTGCACGCCAAGCTGGCCCGCAGGGAAAAGCTGAACGCCATGCTGGGCGATTTAGAGGAACAGCGGCAGGATTTGCTTCGCTGGGAAGAGGCGCTGGCGGAAACGTGGGGCAAGGAAGAGCGGGACGTGGAGAAGCTGGAAAAGGGCATTTCCGGCTTTCTGGCGTCTCTCCGAGGCGGCAAGGAGGAACGGCTGGAGAAGGAGCGGGCGGAGGCCTATGCCGCCAAGCTCCGCTATGATGCCAAGGTACGGGAGCGCACCGACGTGGAGGGCCGCATGGATGCCCTCCGCAGGGAGCGGGACGGCTTGCGCGATGTGGAGCAGGAGTATAATGCCCTGCTGACAGAAAAGCAGAAGGTGCTGCGGCAGCGCTCCGGCCCAGCAGGGGAGCGCATCGCCGCGCTGGAGGAGCAAATATCTGGCGTGGGCGCGGTGCTGCAGGAGGTGGACGAGGCCGCCGCCGCAGGCCGGGCCGCGCAGCAGGTCATTACGTCGGCAGCGGCCAACCTGCGGTCTGCGGAAAACTATGGAGTATGGGATATGCTGGGCGGCGATTTTTTAAGCACCATGCTGAAGCAGAACGCCATGGATGACGCGCGGAACGATATCGAGCGTATCCAGTGGCACCTGTCCCGCTTTTCCGCTGAACTGAAGGACGTGCAGATGGAGCTGAATATAGACCTTCCTACCGGCGGTCTGCTGGGTTTTGCCGACCTTTTCTTCGACAATCTCTTTGTGGACTGGGAAGTGCAGCGCTATATTGAAGACGCGCAGGCACAGGTGGGGCGCTGCGAGGAAAAGGTGGAAAGCCTGATGCGGAAGCTGGAGGAGAGCCGCCAAACGCTGGAGGGAGAGCGCACCCGCCTGACGGCAGAGCTGAACCAACTGGTGGCCGAGGCATAAAAAGAGCCGGACGCAATGCGTCCGGCCCTTTTGGCTCGCTTATTCCAGATTGGAGCCTTCCACCAGAATGTTGTCGGTGCCGTGCTCCTCAAATTCAGCGATATAAGCGCTGATGCGGCCCTGAAGCTCGGCATAATTGCTCTCGTCAATGGGAACGTCGTCCATATCCCGCCGGGCAAGGTCTTCCGCCAGAATGTCAAAAAAGACGTTGTTCTCATATTCCATAATGGCCTCGTGAATACCGCCCTCGGCAAAGGCGCGGGAGGGAATGACCTCCCCCTCGTACACCTCGGCCAGAGTGGGCATCCCCTCCTCCTTGGCCTTGCCGAAGAGCAGGGACTCCACCTCGTCATAGTCGGCGAAGCGGTCTTCGCCCCGGGTTGAATTGAGAATCCAGTTGCCGATATAGACCATATCCAAAAGGCGGCGGTATTGCTTGGCCGTCAGTTCCAGTTTCATGGCGCGTCCTCCTCACGGTCAGAGAAGTTGAATTGGGGTGCCGCGCATGGCGCGGCGTATGCTGATATTATAGTATATTTTTCAGGGATGTCAAACGTCACAGGGGAGAAAATGCCCCTTGTAATCACCAGCGGATTATCATATGATAGAGAAAAACAGGCAAGCGACAGGAAAGGGGGACGCCTTCTTGGACGGCAGACCCATTGGTGTGTTTGACTCCGGGCTGGGTGGCCTGACAACGGTGCGGGCTATCCAGCGGCTGATGCCGGAGGAAGATATTGTCTATTTCGGAGACACGGGACGGGTGCCTTACGGCGGCCGTTCCAAGGAAACCATTGTCAAATATGCCAGGCAGGACGTGGCTTTTCTGCGCTCCTTTGATTTGAAGGCCATCGTCATCGCCTGCGGCACCGTCTCCACCACGGCATTGGAGGTGCTGGCGGCAGAAAATGACCTGCCCATTCTGGGCGTGGCCAAGCCTGCGGCACTGGCGGCGGCAGAGGCGACCAGCGGCGGAAAAATCGGGCTGATTGGCACCGTGGCGTCCATTCGCAGCGGCGCGTATGAACGGTTTATCAAGGAAGCAAGGCCGGAGGCGCAGGTGATGGCCAAGGCGTGTCCGCTGTTCGTGCCGCTTGTGGAAAATGGACGTTTTCAACCGGGGGATGTGGTCATTGAAACGGTGGTGCGGGAATACCTCACAGAGCTGAAAGAGGCAAGGATAGACACCCTCATTCTCGGCTGCACCCATTATCCCCTGTTGGAGGAGGTCATCGGGGCATTTATGGGGCCGAAGGTGACGCTGATTGACGCAGGCGCCGCCGGCGCGGAGGCGACCAAACGCCAGTTGACGGCGTGCGCGGCTCTGGCAGAGCCGGGCCGGACAGGACAGAGCCGCTATTTTGTCAGCGATACGGCGGAGGATTTCACGCAGCTTGCGTCTATTTTCCTGCGGCAAGATGTGAGCGGCCGGGTGGAGCACGTGGACATAAGCCGGTATTAAGTCTTTACAGGGCGGACAATCTCATGTATAATATTTCCGTTTACAATGGCTTTGCGCCAGAAAAAGAGGGATGAACCGTGGAAAAAGCTGTGATTATCTCCATTCGGGGGATGCAATGCTTTGAAGATACCGGCGACGACGCCATTGAGCTTGTGACCGAAGGACAGTTAAAGCGGCAGGAGGGCGGCTTCCTGCTCTCCTATGCCGAAAGCGAGCTGACCGGATTAAACGGCACCACCACCACGCTGGAAATTGAAGAGGATAAGGTCACCCTGATGCGCATGGGTGAATTCAACTCCCAGATGGTATTTGAAGAGGGTAAGCGGCACCTGTCGTTGTACGAAACGCCTTACGGCGCGCTTTCAGTGGGCGTCAACACCAAGCGGATGGATTGCCGTATGGGCGAAAGCGGCGGCGATATTGAAATCGACTATGCCATCGAAATCGACCACGCAGTAGCGGGGGAGAACCTGTTCCGCATCCATGTGCGGGAGCAGAAGCGGCCTTTGCTTAAGCAGTGAGCGGGGTCGATTTCGATTCAAGCGTTTTGCGGAGCAAAACCTTGCCGGAGGGCGAATTCAGTTCGCCCGAGGATTGAAATAACCGAAGGGAACCCGGCGGCGAAAAGCCGGTGGGCAATCGACCACGCGGTAGCGGGGGAGAACCTGTTCCGCATCCATGTGCGGGAGCAGAAGCGGCCCTTGTTGAAGCAGTAATACCAAGGAGAGGGCAGGAAACAGGACATGAATTTGATTGAAGCTGCCAAGCGGCAGGTACAGGAGCTGACACAGCAGGCTTATGAGCGGGCGGCGGCGAAGGGCGTGCTCTCGGGCGGGGCAACGGTAAGTGCCACGATAGAGATACCCAAGGACGCAAAAAACGGCGATTATGCGTCCTCTTTCGCTATGGCGGCGGCCAAGCCGCTGCACATGGCTCCCCGCGCCATTGCGGAGGCTATCATCGCCCATTTGGAGCTGGAGGGCAGCTATTTTGCATCCGCGGAGACCGCAGGCCCCGGCTTTCTCAACTTCCGCCTAGCTGATAAATGGTATGGCGAAGTGCTGTCCGTCATTGAGGCGGAGGGCGTCCGGTACGGCGAGAGCAGCGAGGGCAAGGGAGAAAAGGTGATGGTGGAGTTCGTCTCCGCCAACCCCACCGGCCCCATGCACATGGGCAACGCCCGCGGTGGCGTTTTGGGCGACACCTTGGCCAACGTGCTGAAGCGGGACGGCTATGATACTTGGAAAGAGTTCTACGTCAACGACGCGGGCAACCAGATACACAAGTTTGCTGACTCCATTCATGCCCGTTATATGCAGCTTCTGGTGGGAGAGGAGAACTTCCCCTTTCCGGAGGAGGGCTATCACGGCGACGACATCAAGGAGCTGGCCCGACAGTTTTACGACCAGTACGGTGACAGCTACAAGGACAAGCCGGAGGCGGAGTGGCTGGAGGCCATGAGCGCCTTTGGCCTGAAGGTCAACGTGCCGAAGATGAAGGAGGACCTGCTCCGTTACGGCATCGAGTATGACCAGTGGTTCTTTGAGTCGGAGCTGCACGAAAGCGGCTATGTGGAGGAAACGGTGTCCCTCCTGACGAAGAAGGGTTGGACCTATGAGAAGGACGGCGCGCTGTGGCTGAACACCACCGCCCTCCTGAAGGAAAAATATCTGCGTGAGGGCAAAACGCAGGAACAGGTGGACAAGCTGGATTTGAAGGACGACGTGCTGCGCCGTCAAAACGGCTTCTATACCTACTTTGCCGCCGACATTGCCTATCACCGCAATAAATTTGAAAAGCGGGGCTTTGACCGAGTCATCAATATCTGGGGCGCCGACCACCACGGCCATGTGGCGCGCTTACAGGCGGCGCTGGACGGCCTTGGCCTGAACGGCTCGGAGCGTCTGACCATTGTGCTGATGCAGCTGGTGAACCTGATGCAGGACGGCAAGCCGGTGCGGATGTCCAAGCGCAGCGGCAAGGCCATTGCCCTCCACGACCTGCTGGACGAAATCAGTGTGGACGCTGCCCGTTATTTCTTCAACTCGCGGGTGAGCACCAGCCCGTTGGACTTCGATTTGGATTTGGCCGTGCGTCAGGACAGCGAAAATCCGGTGTATTATGTCCAGTATGCCCATGCCCGCATCTGCTCCCTCCTGTCTCGGCTGGAGGAGGAGGGGGAGGCGGTGCCCGCGGCGGAGGAGGTGGACGCGTCTTTGCTGCAAAGCGGTGAGGAGCGCGCTCTGCTGAAATGCCTCTCCCAGCTGCCGGAAGAAATTCATCTGGCGGCCCGCGATTTAGACCCGTCCCGCCTGAACCGTTATCTGGCGGCGTTGGCGGGGGATTTCCACCGGTTCTACAACGCCCACCGAATCAAAGGCGAGGAGCCCGCTCTGCTGAAAGCGCGGCTGAAGCTGGCCGACTCTGTTCGGGCGGTGCTGGCGGTGGGCCTTGGAATTTTGGGCGTCAACGCTCCGGTAAAAATGTGAATTTTGACATCAAAAAAGCGAGCCGCGGCAAGGCCGACGGCTCGCTTTTGCATGTTCCTTTTCGGGAAAATTCTACATACGAAAAAAGAAATTGGGCTTGACGGATTTTCCTGCATATCGTACTATATGGGTACACGCAAAAAAGATAGACACAAGATATTGTGTCGAGAGGAATAAAATGGCCGTTTTAGAACGGCACTGGAAAAAGGGAGCAGAGAGCGATGACCATCACACAAATCAAGAAACGTGACAACCGCCTTGTGGACTTCAACGCGGGCAAGATTACAGAGGCCATCAACAAGGCGTTTGTCGCCACCTATAAGCCCGGCCAGGGGGAGACTGCGGAGCGGCTTTCCCGTCAGGTGGTGGACATTTTAGAGCAGGAGGGCAATTCACAGCCCACCGTTGAGCATGTGCAGGATACGGTGGAAAAGGTGCTGATGGACAACGGCTATGTCCAGACCGCCAAGGCGTATATTCTCTATCGGGCCGAGCGCAGCCGCGCCCGCGAAATGAACACCCGCCTGATGCAGATTTATGAGGACATCACCTTTGCTTCCGCCAAAGAGAGCGACATCAAGCGGGAGAACGCCAACGTGGACGGCGACACCGCCATGGGCTCCATGCTCAAGTACGGCAGCGAGGGCGCGAAACAGTTTTATGATATGTTCGTGCTCAATCCAGAGCACGCCCGCGCCCACCGAGAGGGCGACATTCATATCCACGATTTGGATTTTCTCACCCTGACCACCACCTGCTGCCAGATTGACATCAAAAAGCTGTTTAAGGGCGGCTTCTCCACCGGCCACGGCCACCTGCGTGAGCCGAACGACATTTCTTCCTACTCTGCTCTGTGCTGCATTGCTATCCAGTCCAACCAGAACGACCAGCACGGCGGCCAGAGCGTGGTCAACTTCGACTATGGCATGGCAGACGGCGTGACCAAGACCTTTGTTCGCCTGTACCGGCAGAATCTGGCACGGGCGCTGATGCTGCTGTGCGGTCAGGAGGACCCGGAGGGCCAGGTCAAGGAAATCATCGCCAAGGTGCAGGAGGAGACGGGCCTTTATCCCAAGCTGGAGGACTGTGACGCCTATGAAGCGGCGGAGCTGCCCCTGCTTCAGGAGCAGTTCGGCGGCGATGAGGAGACCTTGAAAAAAGCGCAGGAGTTTGCCCATTACCGCGCGGTGAAGGAGACTGACCGTACCACCTATCAGGCTATGGAGGCGCTCATTCACAACCTGAACACCATGCACTCCCGTGCCGGCGCACAGACGCCCTTCTCCTCCATCAACTATGGCATGGATACCTCTCCTGAGGGCCGCATGGTGATGAAAAACCTGCTGCTGGCCACCGAGGCCGGACTGGGCAACGGCGAGACCGCCATCTTCCCCATTCAGATTTTCCGAGTGAAGGAAGGGGTCAACTATAACCCCGGCGAGCCGAACTATGACCTGTTTCAGCTTGCCATGCGGTGCTCTGCCAAGCGGCTGTTCCCCAACTTCTCCTTTATCGACGCGCCCTTCAACCTGCAATATTACAAGCCCGGCCACCCGGAGACCGAAATCGCCTACATGGGCTGCCGCACCCGCGTGATGGCCAACACCTACGACCCCACCCGTGAGATATGCAACAGCCGGGGCAACCTGAGCTTTACCACCATCAACCTGCCGCGCCTGGCCATCAAGGCCCGCGGCGACGTGAACGCGTTCTTTGAGAGCCTCGACCGCAAGCTGGACTTGTGTGTGAACCAGCTTCTGGAGCGGATGGAGATTCAATCCCGCAAGAAGGTGCGCAATTTCCCCTTCCTCATGGGGCAGGGCGTATGGCTGGACAGCGAGAAGCTGGATTGGGACGACGAGGTGCGGGAGGTGCTGAAGCACGGAACCCTGTCCGTGGGCTTTATCGGTCTGGCGGAGACGCTGAAAATGCTCATCGGCGAGCACCACGGCGAAAGCGAAAAAGCCCGTGTGTTGGGCCGTGAAATCATCGGCCACATGCGCGCCCGTATGGATACGGAGAGCAAAAAGCGCGGCCTGAACTTCTCCCTGCTGGCGACGCCGGCGGAGGGCCTGTCCGGACGTTTTGTGAAGCTGGACCGGGCCAAGTACGGCGTTATCGAAGGAGTGACCGACCGGGATTATTACACCAACTCCTTCCATGTGCCGGTGTACTACCCAATTTCCGCCAGTGAAAAGATTGAGATTGAAGCGCCCTACCACGCCCTCACCAATGCGGGCCATATCAGTTACATTGAGATGGACGGCGACCCCAGCGAAAATCTGGAGGCCTTCGAGCGGGTTATCCGCTGCATGAAGGAGCAGGGCATCGGCTATGGCAGCGTCAACCACCCCGTTGACCGCGACCCGGTATGCGGCTTCAGCGGTATTATCGGCGACGAGTGCCCCGGCTGCCACCGCACGGAGGCGGACGGCGTGCCCTTTGAGCGTATCCGCCGCATCACCGGCTACTTGGTTGGCACCCTCGACCGCTTCAATAACGCCAAGCGGGCGGAGGAGCACGACCGGGTGAAACATTCGGTTTAAAGCAGAAATTTTTTGGGAAACAGAACAAAACGGGCGGGCCGCTGCGCCTGCCCGTTTTTTATGAGGTGACGGTATGCGTATTGCGAATGTGGTGACGGACTCCATTGTGGACGGCCCAGGCCTGCGGCTGACCGTATTTGTCCAAGGCTGCCCCCACCGTTGCCCCGGCTGCCACAATCCTGAAACCCACGACCCTGCCGGTGGTACAGAACGCCCTGTGGAGGTGCTGCAAGCCCTTCTGACGGCCAATCCGCTGGTGGAAGGGCTTACCCTATCGGGAGGCGAGCCATTCCAGCAGGCGGAAGCCTGCGGGGCGCTGGCGGCCTTTGCGCATCAACAGGGGCTGAATGTGTGGACATACACCGGTTACCGCTATGAAGAACTGGCGGCGGCGGGCCGCCCCGATTGGGACGCCCTTCTCCGTGAGACCGACGTACTGGTGGACGGGCCTTTTCTGGAAATCCTCAAGTCCTACGGCGCGCTTTTTCGGGGCAGCACCAACCAGCGCCTCATTGACATGAAGGCCACCCGCGCCGCCGGTCAAGCCGTCTTATGGACGCGGCCTGACCCGCTGGCGCACTTTCAGAGGCCTGAATCATGAGCAGGTGGGAGTCGCTGGAGCCATACACCCTTCGGCTGGAAGAGGACGTGTTTCCCCTGACGGGGGACGCGCTGGCTTTGGGCGCTTTCGCCACGGTGAGGGGTGGCTGGCAGGTGTGCGACTTGGGCTGCGGCAGCGGCGCTCTTTTGGTATTGGCCGCCCGCCGGGCCATGGGGCTTACCCTGATAGGCGTGGACACGCTGGAAGCCGCCGTCCGCTTGACGGGAGAGAATTTGCGGGAAAACGGTCTGGCAGGACAGGCAGTGTTGGGCAACGTCAGGACGGGCGAAGGCTTGCCGGAGGCGGGGCGCTTTCAGCTGGTACTGTGTAACCCGCCCTATTTTCCCAAAGGAGGGGGCCGTTCCGGCGGCAATGCGCGGATGGAGGAATCCGCCTCGCTGGAGGACTTTGCCGCCGCCGCGGGACGGCTGCTTCAAAATGGCGGGAGATTTGCCCTCTGTCACCGG
Organism: Oscillospiraceae bacterium; assembly: GCA_022793685.1. GTDB lineage: Bacteria > Bacillota > Clostridia > Oscillospirales > Oscillospiraceae > CAKUEI01. The sequence continues at coordinate 7,762 of JAAWDI010000046.1, read as the reverse complement.
ACAGACCGGCTGACCGATGTGCTGTGTGCGCTCCGCAATGCCAATTTAGAGCCAAAACGACTAAAACTGCGCCCGCCGCTATTGTTGGTGGAGGCGGTCAAGAACGCCCGCCCAGGCGGGCTGATTGTAGAGGGTGATGGAGTATGACGGGAACGCTGTATTTGGTGCCGACCCCCATCGGAAATCTGGGGGATATATCCCCACGGAGCGCGGAGACCCTTCAAAAGGTTGACTTCATCGCGGCGGAGGATACGCGGGTTACCCTGAAGGTCTTGAACCATCTGGGGCTGCGCAAGCCGCTGGCGAGCTACCACCGCCACAGCGGGGAGCGTTCCGCAGCGGCGATTGTGGAGCGGCTGCTGGCAGGCGAAAGCTGCGCGCTGGTGACCGACGCAGGCACCCCCGCCATCAGTGACCCCGGCGAGGAGCTGGTGCGTCTGTGTGTGGAGCGGGGGATTTTGGTGGAGTCCCTGCCGGGCCCGTGCGCACTCATTGTTGCGCTGACCCTGTCCGGTCTGCCCACCGTCCGTTTTACCTTTGAGGGTTTCCTGCCCACCAACAAGAAAAACCGCCGGGCGCAGCTGGCCCAGCTGAAGAATGAAGTGCGTACCATGATATTTTATGAGGCGCCCCATAAGCTGACCGATACGCTGAACGACCTGCGCGCAGCCTTTGGCGCAGACCGCCGCATTGCGCTGTGCCGGGAGCTGACCAAGCTGCATGAGGAGGTTCGCCGCACAACTTTGGGGGAAGCGGTTGCCGATTACACAGAAGGAGACCTTGAGCCGCGGGGGGAGTATGTTTTGGTGGTGGAAGGCGCCTGTCCGCAAACGGAGGACAGCCCCACCGTGGAAGACGGCGCTTGCCGTGTGGAAGAGCTGCAAAAGGACGGCATGTCTTTAAGGGACGCCATAAAACAGGCGGCAAAGGAATTGGAACTTTCTAAAAACGAATTATATCATTTTATGCTTGATTTAGGAAGAAATAGTTAAAAAATGGGTAATTTAATGGAAATTAATGTGCGAAAATTTGGAAGAAGAAAATGAAAAGCGGCCCCTGCTCGGCAGGGGCCGCTTTTCCTACTTTCAGAATTATTTCTCCAGCAGGGCCTTGACGCAGTTGCGGCAAATATTCTTGCCGCGGTAGTTGATGATGTCCTTGGCGTCGTCGCAGAAGATGCAGGCGGGCTGATACTTCTTCAGGACGATAGAAGGCCCGTCCACGTAGATTTCCAAGGCATCACGTTCCGCAATGTCGAGGGTGCGGCGCAGCTCGATGGGCAGCACGATGCGTCCCAACTCATCCACCTTGCGTACAATACCGGTAGATTTCATCTTTTCCTTCTCCTTTCGGTTGCCGTCAGGTATTATGTTAAGTGCATCTTACAATGGAAGTGCAGGAATGTCAACGCTTTTTGGAATTTTAGCTGGAAAAAATAAGAATATTTAGTAAATTGGAAGAAAATAACATAAAAGGAATGAAATTTGCGGATGCGCGGTCATGTTCAAGCGCCTGTGCTCGTATAAGTAAGGAATGAAAGAAAGGAGGACAGGAATATGGCAATGGCGGTGATTTGGACGGGAATGGTCGTGGTGTCCGTGGTGTGCGGCCTCCTGACGGGAAACGGGGAGGCAGTGGCGACGGCGGCACTGGAAGGAGCAGGGGCTGCAATCCAGCTTTCGATTGCAATGGCGGGAACCCTCTGCCTGTGGATGGGGGTTATGGAGGTGATGCGCCGTTCCGGATTGGCGGAAAAGCTTTCGCGGGCGCTGAAGCCCCTGTTAGGGCGGTTGTACCCGGAGTTCCGTCGGGATGAAAAGGTGATGGAATCCATTTCAGCCAACGTTTCGGCAAACCTGCTGGGGCTTGGGAACGCAGCCACGCCGTTGGGCATCGAGGCAGCCAAGCAAATGCACGAGCGAGGCCGACGCAAAGGAATTGCCAGCGACGCCATGTGTATGCTGGTGGTTTGCAATACAGCGTCCATTCAGCTTATCCCAACCACGGTGGCGGGCATTCGGGCGGCAGCGGGGTGTACCACACCCTTTGACATCCTGCCGGCGGTGTGGTTGGCCTCCATTATTTCGGTGGCAGTCGGTATCACGGCGGCGAAATGCTTTGGCAGGCTGTGGAGGAACCGCGCATGAGTCTGCTGTTCAATATGATGGTGCCGCTGATTATTGCCGCGGTGGCCGTTTATGGGATGCTTCGGCGGGTGGACGTGTACGATTCGCTGGTGACAGGCGGCAAGGAGGGGCTTGCCACCACGGTGCGCGTCATTCCGGCCCTGGTGGGCCTGCTGACGGCGGTTTATATGCTGCGGGCCTCCGGGGCGCTGGAACTGGCGGCCAGCGCACTGTCGCCGGTGCTCACTGCTGTGGGTATTCCGGCGGAAACGGTGGCCCTGATGCTGGTGAGGCCGGTGTCCGGTTCGGCAGCGCTGGGGGTGGGCGCAGAGCTGATTACCACCTACGGCGTGGACTCCGCCATTGGCCGCACGGCGGCGGTGATGCTCGGCTCTACCGAAACGACATTTTACACCATTGCGGTTTACTTCGGCGCTATCGGCGTGCGCAAAACCCGTTACGCCATCCCCGCCGCCCTGTGCGCGGATTTGGCGGGGTTTGCCGCCTCTGCTTTTGCGGTACGCCTGTTCTTCGGAGGATAGAAAAAGCCGTGCGGCGGCTGCCGCACGGCTCCTGCTCAGGTTTTTGGGGCGAAGTAGGCCCGCGTTTCGTCCGCGTTGTGGAGCACCATAGCGGTTAGCTCCTCCACGCTCTCAAATTTGCGCTCCGGGCGCAGATGACGGTAAAATTCCATCTGCACGCTCTGGCCGTAGAGGTCTCCGGAGTAGTCGAGAATATAACCCTCCACTGTGACGGAGGTGTTTTCACCGTCGGTGGTGGGCCGCACCCCCACGTTGGTCACCGCCATGCGCCGCTCGCCGTTCGGCAGGGTGACCAGCGTGGCGTACACGCCAAAGGCCGGAACGATGACGCCCTCCTGCAAAATCAAATTGATGGTGGGGAAGCCCAGCTTGCGTCCGAGCTGCTTGCCATGGCGCACCTGTCCTATGACGGTATAAGGGTGGCCGAGGAACGCGGCGGCCCGTTCCATCTCACCTTGTGCAATCAGGGTGCGGATGTAGGTGGAGGAAACGGTAATGCCCTCCATGGTCACGGCGGGGATAATGTCACAGCCCAGCCCCAATTCCGCGCACTTGGCTTTGAGCCGCTCCGGCGTGCCCTCGCCCCGGTAGCCAAAGCAGAAGTCGTGTCCCGCCACCAGATGGACGGCGCCGCACTCCTGAACCAGAAAGTCGGTGAGGAATACCTCCCACGGCATATGCATCATGTGCTGGTCAAAGGGGACGACGATAATGTCATGGACGCCGTACAGGCGGCCCATCAGCTCTGTCCGCTCCTCCGGTGAGGTGAGGAGGGGAACGCTCTGGCCCAGAATAAGCTGGTCGGGATGGGTGTCAAAGGTGACGGCGGCAGGGCTGGCGTTCCGCTCTGCCGCCCGCTGCACAACGGTCTTGAGCAGGGCGGCATGGCCTAAATGTACTCCGTCAAAGAAACCAAGGGCAATCACACGTTTTCTCTGTTTCACAGGCGTTACACCTCAAAAAAGCTTTTTACAGTGGACATTGTTCCATGAGAGCACCGGCCCAACAATAGAAATGTACCGTCAGGGCCGTAGACCCGATAACTGCCTTCGGCGGTTTCATAGGGAAAGGGGTTGCCGTTTCGGGCAAGGCGCAGAGCCTTTCCATCCACCGTGACGGCGGGATATTGGGAGAAGCAAGTATCCACAGGCAGGAGAAGCGCTTCCCTCTCCGGACCGTCCACAATCTGCTGAAGGGGAGTTGCGTCGGCCAAGGTGAAGGAGGCCGCCTTTGTGCGCCGCAGAGCCGCCATCGTGCCTCCGCAGCCCAGCGCCATACCGATGTCGTGGCACAGGGTGCGCACATAGGTGCCCTTGGAGCACGCCACCCGCAGACGATAGCGGTCTTGTCCGGTCTGTTCCAGCAGCTCCAAGGAGTGAATGGTGACAGGCCGGGGCTTGCGTTCCACCTCTTTCCCCTTTCGGGCCAGCTCATACAGCTTTTTGCCGCCCACCTTGATGGCGGAGTACATGGGGGGAACCTGCTGAATAGGGCCGGTGAAGCGGGTCAGTACGGCTTGAAGGTCGGCTTTTGACGCTGTTACAGGGCGGGTTTCCGTGGTGTTCCCAGTCACGTCCTGGGTGTCGGTAATTTGTCCAAGCAAAAGCTCGGCAATGTATTCCTTGTCGCCCTCGGCGGCATATTCCACGGCGCGGGTGGCACGGCCCACAAAAACGGGCAGAACGCCGGTGGCCATGGGGTCTAATGTGCCGCCATGGCCGATGCGCCGTTCCCCCAGCACGCCGCGGAGCTTGGCGCACACGTCCTGAGAAGTCCAGCCCTCTGGCTTGTCCACAATCAAGATGCCATTAGCCATGCTGCACCTGCCGGATTGCGGCCAGCAGCGCCTGCATAGCCTCCTCCACGCTGCCATGATACAGCGCCCCGGAGGCAGCCGCGTGGCCGCCGCCGCCCAGAAGGGCGCACACCTTGGTGGCGTTCAGCGTTTCATCGGTGCGCAGAGAGATTTTGCAGTTGCCCTCCTCCGTTTCCCGAAGGGTGGCGGTGACGTGAGCGCCTGCAATTTGACTGGTAAACGCGGACAAGTCCTCCGCGTCCGCATCGTTTGCCTGTGCCTCCGCCAGCATGGACAGCTTGACGGGCGCAAAGACGATGGCGCCGCCGTCATAGAACTGCATCGTTTCCGCCATCAGACCCTCCAGCTTGATACGGGCGAAGGATTTGGTGCGGAACAGCTTTTTGTTCACTGCCGGAGCAAAGCCGCCCACGGCCAACAGGTCGGCGGCCACCCGGTGGGTGTGCGGCGTGGTGTTGCTATACACAAAACAGCCGGTGTCGGTGGACACCGCCACATAAAGCGGCAGGGCAATTTCCTCGTCCAGCACGCCCATGGTGCAGCACAGTTCATAGATGATTTCCCCGCAGGCTGCCCGGTGGGGCTGGACACAGCTCTCCTTGGCAAAGCCGCCGTAAGAGGGATGGTGGTCGATGGCAAGGCCGATGGAATCCTTGTAAGGCAGCGCCTCCTTGGGGAATAGCTGCAACGCGGCCACGTCCACCGATACCACAAAGGAAGGCTGGAAGTCCGCAGGCGCTTCATAGGGCGCCAGATAGCCGCGGTAGGTTTCGGTAGCGCCGTTGTTGGGCAGGGCGAAAGCGGTTTTGCCCTTTTTCCGCAGAGCGGCGCACAGGGCGGCGGCGCAACCGATGGTGTCCCCGTCCGGGCGGGCGTGGGTGAGAATGAGAATGTTATCCTTGGACAGCAGCAGCGCCGCCGTTTCTTCGATGGTCATGGAATGCCTCCCTTGTGTTACTCGCTCTTCTCCAAATCGTTCAGGAGCTTCAAAATGTGCGCGCCCTCTTCGATGGAGTTGTCCGGAACGAAGGTCAGTTCCGGCGTATAGCGAAGCTGAAGCGCCTGACCCAACTGGCGGCGCAGGTATCCGGCGGCAGACTTGAGGCCCTTGACCACCTCCTGCACGTCGGTCTTGTCCAGCATACTGACAAAGACCTTGGCATAACGCAGGTCGGGGGTGGTGTCCACCGCGGTGATGGAAATCATGCCGGTGACCCGCGGGTCCTTCACCGTGCGGATGAGGGAGGAAAGCTCCCGCTGTATCTCCTCGTTGATACGTCCGATTCGGTTGCTTGCCATAGCGGCTCCTTTCGTTAAGGCTCGTCCGTCAGGCCGAGCAGATAATCTGCGGACACGTTGTAGTATTCGCAGATGGCGACAAGTTTTTCAAATGTGGTTGTGGTCTTTCCGTTTTCCAAGTCGCTGATTTGAGTGACGGTCACACCAAGCAGGGTTGCAAGATGGTCTTGGGTTTCGTGCTTTGCCCTGCGCAATTCCCGCAGACGGCCGCCAAATACTTTTCTTTGAAACATATCAATCCCCTCTTGACGAGTTAGATATAAACTAATATAATGAAATTAGATTAAATCTAATTCATTCAAACAAATTACTCTTTTGGAGGGATAACAGTGTATCAATTAGTGAGAATTCTATATCGGTATGCCCGCGAAAACTACCTGCAAGACCAGTATGACCCGGAGGCGTTCCGCCAGAAAAAAGAGAGCTTCCGGTGTGCCGAGCGGGCCTATGCCAAGCTGAAAGAGGAGTGGCCTCAACAGGTTGCCGAACGTCTTGCTATTTTGTGGGACGAGCTGGAGCTTGCCTATGAGCTGGACGCGGAGGCGTCCTTTGCCTGCGGGCTGTCCGTGGGGCTTGCCCTGTCCCGCCTGTAAAAAGGGGGCGGGCGAATACGCCCGCCCCGTTGGCTTATACCTCGATTTGCTCCATCATAAAGGCCTCGATAACGTCGCCTTCCTTGATGTCGCTGTACTTTTCGATGGTGATGCCGCACTCATAGCCCTGTGCGACCTCCTTCACGCTGTCCTTGAAGCGCTGGAGGGAGGACATAACGCCCTCGTGGACGACAATGCCGTCCCGCACCAAGCGAACCTGCGCGTTGCGGGTGACCTTTCCGTCGGTGACATAGCAGCCGGCCACAATACCCACATTGGTGATTTTGTAGACCTGACGCACCTCCACGGTGCCGAGGGCAACCTCACGGAACTTGGGAGCAAGCATACCCTTCATAGCGGTTTCGATTTCGTCGATGGCGTCGTAAATAACGCGGTACATCCGCATATCCACGTTGTTGCGCTCGGCGCTGTCCTTGGCGTTGTTGTCCGGACGGACGTTAAAGCCCACGATGATGGCGTTGGAGGTGGCGGCCAGCATCACGTCGCTTTCGTTGATGGCGCCCACGGCGCAGTGGATGACGCGCACCCGCACCTCCTCGTTGGTGAGCTTCTCCAGGCTGGCCTTGACCGCCTCGGCAGAGCCCTGTACGTCGGCCTTGACAATGAGGTTCAGGTCTTTCAGCTCGCCCTGCTGAATTTGGGAGAACAGGTCTTCCAAGCTGATTTTCTGGTTCTGGGGGCCTGCGGCGGCAGCTTTCTGCTCGTGCTTGCGCTGTTCCACCAGCTCGCGGGCCATGCGCTCGTCAGCCACGGCGTGGAAGTCGTCGCCCGCGCCGGGCACCTCGCTCATGCCGATGATTTCCACCGGCACAGAAGGGCCGGCCTCCATCAGCTTTTTGCCGCTGGCGTCCGTCATGGCGCGGACGCGGCCCACAGCGGTGCCCGCAATGATGACGTCGCCCTGCTTCAGTGTGCCGTTCTGCACCAGCAGGGTAGCCACGGGGCCGCGGCCCTTGTCCAGACGGGCCTCGATAACAGCGCCGTGGGCGGTGCGGTTGGGATTGGCCTTCAGCTCCTGCATCTCAGCGGTCAGAACCACCATTTGCAGCAGGTTGTCAATGCCGTCGCCCGTCTTGGCGGAGATGGGACAGATGATGGTCTCGCCGCCCCACTCCTCCGGCACCAGCTCGTATTCGGTGAGCTGCTGCTTGATGCGGTCGGGGTTGGCCTCCGGCTTATCCATCTTGTTGATGGCAACGAATATGGAAACGCCGGCGTCCATGGCGTGGTTGATGGCCTCGACGGTCTTGGGCTTTATTCCGTCATCGGCGTCAACCACCAGCACCGCAATTTCGGTAACTTGGGCTACTCTGGCCCGCATGGCGGTAAATGCTGCGTGGCCGGGGGTATCCAGGAAGGTGATGG
>JAAWDI010000045.1 GCA_022793685.1 Oscillospiraceae bacterium | reverse complement strand
CCCTCTGCCTTGGGCGCGCGGGAGTTCCTGGAAGTGAAAATCAGCACAATCATCGTGACGATATAGGGCAGCATCTGATAGATGTACATGGAGCTTTTGATGCCCGAAAAGCTGGGCAGGAACGGGATGCTGCTGCTGTACGCGCCGATGACCTTAAAGAGGGCGAAGAAGATGGCCGCCCCCAGAATACGCACCGGACGCCAGTTGCCGAAAATCATGACCGCCAAGGCGAGGAAGCCATAGCCCGCCACATCGGACTGGAAGCCGGAACCGGCGGCGGTGGTGAAAGCCAACCCGCCGATACCGCCCAGCACGCCGGAGATGACCACGCCTGCATAGCGCATCTTGTAGACGTTGATACCCACGCTGTCCGCCGCTTGGGGATGCTCGCCGCAGGCCATCAGCCGCAGGCCGAAACGGGTGCGGTAAAGTACAACGATGCTGGCAATCAAAATAATGACCGCGATGATGGTGGTCAGGTAGAAGTTTTTGAACACAAGGCGCATCAGAAAACTCTGGTTCTCATTGGCCGCAAGGCCCAGCGTCGCGGGCGTGATGCGCACCCATGTGGGGATAAGGATGGTGGTCTGGCCCTGACCCTGAAGCGCCCATGTCAGCACCACCGCAAAGGCGGGAGCCAGCATATTGAGGGCGGTTCCGCCGATGGTCTGGTCTGCCTTTAGGTTGATGGCGGCAAAGGCCAACAGCAGAGAGAAGATTGCACCGGAGAGCGCCGCCACAAGGATGGCAATCAGAACGCCCAACTGGGGATTGGTCGCGCCCCAGCCCGCTTGGTCCAGCACCCGAAGGGTGATGCACCCAAACAGGGCGCCGATAATCATAATTCCTTCCAGCGCGATGTTGACCACGCCACTGCGCTCGGAGAACATTCCGCCCAGAGCCACCAGCAGCAGCGGGACGGCGAAGATAATGGTTGCGCTGATGATGTCGGCAATACTGTTCGCACTCATGTCTCGTCCACCTCCTCATTCTGCTGAATCGGTTCCGGGGGCTGCACGTCGGGCGGCGTGTCCGCCGTTTCAACAGCAGTCTCCTCCGCCGCAGCCTGTACGTCCTGCCCCGCCGCCTCCGCGGTGTAAGGCTCGGCGGTTATGACAGGTACGCTATCCGCCGCAGCGGCGGCTGCCGCGTGCTTCTTCTTGCCTGCCAGCGCCTTGGAAATAAGGGTGCGCATCAGCAAGGCAAAGGCCGCCAGATAGATGATGGCCGCGATGATGATGTCCACCGTCTCCATGGCGAAATTGGGCTGGAGCGCATCGCCGCCCACCCGAATATACGAGATGAACAGGGCCGAGAAGATGGTGCCGATGGGATGAGAGTTTGCAAGCAATGCCACAGGGATACCGTTAAAGCCCATGGCGGGCAGAACCTTCTCCATGACGAACTGAGAGTTGCCGGACAGGTAGTAAATGCTGCCGCCGATGCCGCTGAGGGCGCCCGCGATGACCATGGACAGCACGATGTTGCGCTTGGCGCTGATGCCGGCATAGATGCTGGCGTTCTTGTTGCTGCCGCAGGCCTTCAGCTCATAGCCAAAGGTAGTCTTTTGCAGCACCACCCACATGACAAGGGCAAACACCACCGTGATGATGATGCTGATGTTCATATAACGGCTGCCCATCACTTCGTTCAGCCCGGCGGTGGGAATGATTGCCTGTGCTGCCGCGTCTACCAGCTTGGCCGTCCGGTCGGCGTTGATGTCGCCGTAGAAATTTGCCAGCAGGGCGGGCGTGTTGGAGCACAGCAGGTTCACCAAAAACAGGCCAATCCAGTTGAACATGATGGAGGTGATGACCTCGTTCACATTGAACAGCGCCTTGAACAGGCCGGGGAACAGCCCCCACACCGCGCCGCCCACGGCAGCGGCGATGATGCACGCCCACCATGGCCACTGGAACAGGATGCCGCACATCAGGGCGCAGAAGGTGCCCACCACATACTGGCCGCTTGCGCCGATGTTGAAAAGGCCTGTCTTGAAGGCAAAGCCCACGGAGAGGCCGGTCATCATCAGCGGAGCCGCCTGATAAAAGGTCTTGGCCAGCATAGCGGGCGAGCTGAAGCCGGTGGTGAGCAGGCGGCGCAGGCCGTCCAGCGCATGGCTGGGGTTAAAGGCCAGCAGCAGAATAAAGCCAATCACCAGGCCAATCAGAATAGCCACCACCGACGACATGACGCTGACCGCGCCGGGGGAGCGCAGAAAACTCTTCTTCTCCTTATTCATCCTGCCCGCCCCCTTTCCGTTTCGCGCCAGCCATGTAGAGGCCCAGCTCTTCCACCGTGACCTCGTCCGGCTTAAATTCGCCCACGATTTCCCCCTCGTACATCACAAGGATGCGGTCGGGGACATTCATCACCTCGTCCAGCTCCAGCGACACCAACAGGACGGCCTTTCCCGCGTCCCGCTGAGCCACCAACTGCTTGTGAATGTATTCGATTGCGCCTACGTCCAGCCCACGGGTGGGCTGGATGGCCACCAGCAGCTCCGGCTCCTTGTCAATTTCGCGCGCCACGATGGCTTTCTGCTGGTTGCCGCCTGACATGGAGCGCACCACAGTTTCCGCCCCCTGTCCGGAACGGATGTCGTACTGCTCAATCAGCTTTTCGGCGTACCGCGCCACCTCGCCCTTGCGGATAAAGCCGCCGCTCTGGAATTTGGGCTTCCAGTACTGCTGCAAGACCAAATTCTCCGCCAGCGAGAAGTCCAGCACCAGCCCGTGCTTGTGGCGGTCTTCGGGAATGTGGCTCATGCCCAGCTTGCTCCGCTCCCGGATGGGCATTTTGGTGATGTCCTTGCCGCAGAGGGTGATGGTTCCGCCGCTCAGCTTTTCAAGGCCGGTAAGGCCATAGGCAAATTCCGTTTGCCCGTTGCCCTCGATGCCCGCCAGACAGACGATTTCACCGGCGCGCACCTGAAAGCTCACGTCCTTCACTGCGTCGTTTTTATGTACTTTGGACGGCACAGTAACGTGCTGCACATCCAGCACCACGTCGCCCAGCTTTTGGGGCTGCTTCTCCACGGTGAAGCTCACGTCGCGCCCCACCATCATGCGGGACAATTCTTCTTTGGTGGTGGTCTTTACGTCCACCGTACCCATGTACTTGCCCTTTCGCAGCACGGTGCAGCGATCCGCCACCGCCATGATTTCATTGAGCTTATGGGTGATGAACAGGATGCTCTTGCCCTCTCTGGTGAAGCCCCGCATGATTTCCATCAGCTCGTCAATCTCCTGCGGGGTGAGGACGGCGGTAGGCTCGTCAAAGATGAGAATTTCATTCTCACGGTAGAGCATCTTCAGGATTTCCACGCGCTGCTGCATTCCGACGGAGATATCCTCTATCTTGGCATCCGGGTCTACCCGCAGGCCATAGCGCTCGGAAAGCTCCACCACTTTTTTGCGGGCCTCGTCCTTCTTCAGAAAGCCGCCCTTGACCGGCTCCATACCCAGAATGATGTTCTCCAGCACCGTGAAAATCTCCACCAGCTTGAAGTGCTGGTGCACCATGCCGATGCCCAAATCGTTGGCGTCGTTGGGGTCGTGTATCTTGACCTCCTTGCCGTCCTTTTTGATAACGCCCGCATCCGGCTGGTACAGGCCGAACAGCACGCTCATCAGGGTGCTTTTTCCCGCGCCGTTTTCTCCCAGCAGGGCGTGAACCTCGCCCCGGCGAAGCTGCAAGGTGATGTCATCGTTTGCTTTGATACCGGGGAATTCCTTGGTGATGTTCAGCATCTCAATGACGAAATCTTCCATTTCACCACTCCTCGTTCGGCCCAGCGGCCGCTTTTCTCGTTGCATCTGATTTCCATTATAAACGATAGCTGCACAATAATCAAATAGGAGTATGCAATTTTTTAGTAAATCAGACGAAAAAAGTAAAAAAGAAAGCGCGGGAAACCCGCGCTTTCTTTTTTACTTTTGAATGGCGATTAACCCTGATAGTCAACCGTAACCAGCTCAACCTCAACATGAGCGTTGGGGTCGGCGGTGTTGTCAATCTCAATCTCGCCGGCCTTCAGGGAAGCAAACAGAGCCTCATACTCAGCCTGGTCCCAATCCAGCTTCCAGGAACCCTCGGCGGTGGGCAGGCCCACGGAGTCGTCCTTGGCGCCCAGCTTGATGGCGCTGCCGCCGTTGGCAGCCCAGGTGTGGTTCTCAGCGTCGATGTTGTTCAGGCAGAGCACAACGGACTGCACGATGCCCTTCATAGCGGAGGTCACGATGCGCTCGGACTCAGCAACCTGGTCCACGTCAACGCCGATGATTTTGCCGTTCTCAGTGGAGTCGGCAGCCGCGATGCAGCTGTACAGGATGCCGCCGCCGGCCGCAAACACGACCTCGGTGCCGTCGGTGTACCAGCCGTCCATCTTGACCTTGATGTCGTCGGTCTGGACGAAGGACATGGAGTACCAGTGACGGATGTTCACGTCGCCCGCGTTCAGGCCCAGAGCCTTGGCCGCGTCGTCAGCGCCCTGAATGAAGCCGTTGCCGTAACGGACGACGGCGGGCACGTTGATGCCGCCCAGATAGCCGAGCTGACGGTAGCCGCCCATGACGGCAGCGTAACCGGCCAGGTAGCCGGACTGCTCTTCCTCATAGGAAACCAGAACCACGTTGGCGGGGATTTCCGCCTCGCCCATATCGTTCTCAGTCATGTCGATGCCGAGGAACAGCACGTCGGGGTGGTCCAGAGGAGCCTGCTGGAAGGCCTCACCGAACAGGTAGCCGGGGCAAACCAGCACGTTGGCGCCGTCGTTGATGGCGGTCTCCATGGTCTCCACGCGGGCAGCGGTGGTGTCCTCAGAGGGGCGGAAGTAGTTGTATTTGGCGCCGGTGGCGGCCGCGTACTCCTTCACGCCGTTGTAGGAACCTTCGTTGAAGGACTTGTCGTCAATGTTGCCCACGTCGGTGATGAGGGCGATGTACAGGTCGGACTGGGGAGCGCCGCTGTTAGTGGGGTCGGGGGTGTCGCTCTCCTTGGGGCTGTTGTTGCAGGCCACAAGAGAAAGCGCCATGACAGCAGCCAGTGCAAGAGCAAGGAACTTCTTCATGGGTATCTACCATCCTTTCAATTATTATGGTGATATACGCCGCCGGTCATTTCCTTCCGTTACCGGCATGGCCATTATAACCCAATTTCACCAAAAGGGCAACTGCTATTTCGTCTTTTTTACTCCAAACCCAACAGATTTTGTTCCCGTGCGATACGCACCAGCGCGCTTGCGCCAATCCGGTCGGCTCCTGCGGCCAGCATGGCCTCCGCGTCCTCCATGGTGCGGATGCCGCCTGCCGCCTTCACCTTCACATGAGGCGCTACATTAGCGCGGAGCAGCGCCACGTCCTCCCTAGTGGCCCCGCCGGAGGCAAAGCCGGTGGAGGTCTTGATATAGTCCGCCCGGCACTTGGACACCACCTTGCAAAGCTCAATCTTCTCCTCCTCTGTGAGGAGCGCCGTCTCGATGATGACCTTCATCACCTTGCCCTGGCATGCGTCCCGCACCGCGTGCAGCTCCGCCAGCACGCCGTCCCAGTCGCCGTCCTTCACAAGGCCCAAATTCACCACCACGTCAATTTCAGACGCTCCGGCGCGGACGGCGTCAGTGGTCTCGAACACCTTGACGAAGGTACTGGAGTAGCCGTTCGGGAACCCGACAACGGTGCAGATGGGCAGCTTCCCGTCGGTGTAGGTGTAGGCCCGCTGGACATAGGCCGGGGGAATGCACACCGAAGCCACGCCGTACTTCATCGCCTCTTCGCAGAGGGCGATGATTTCGTCGGAGGAGGCGTCCGGCTTCAGAAGGGTGTGGTCTACCTTGGAGAGAATGTCTTTCACGTCCATGATGCTCTTCCTTTCTATGCGCAAAATTTATGCTTCCATCCTTATTTTACCGAAGGGCCGTCCCTTTGTAAAGGTATCATATTTTTTTGTGGGACGGCAAAGCTAAAGCCGGAGGTGCATCCCATGAAAAAACAATATCCCATGGCCGACCCTCAGCCGAAAAAGCAGGTCTATCTGCCGGAGCTGACGGATACCGTCTCTTCGATGGAGTGTACCGGCCTGATGCCCACCTTGCCGACCGACGAGGAGTTCGCCGCCTATCAGGAGCTGTCCTCCATGGCAATTCCAAAGCTGGACGCCTTGGACGGCAGGGGCGACACACCGCCCCGCCGGTGACCCTCCGCCCCGTTCCGCCCTGTGCGGCACGGGGCTTGCTTTTGCCCTCTGCACTATGTTATCATGGGAAATACGAATTGTTTTTATAAGAAAGACGGTGGAAATATGCAAAAAGAGCCGTTTCTGGTGCGGGACAAGCAGTTTTATAAAACCTTTTTTGTCCTGACCCTATTTATCTCCCTCCAGCAGCTCATCACCTTCAGCGTCAATCTGGCGGACAACCTGATGCTGGGCGCTTACAGCGAAACCGCCCTGTCCGGCGCTGCGCTGGTCAATCAGATACAGTACTTATTGCAGACCATCGTGTCCGGCTTCAGCTCCGGCGTAGTGGTGCTGGGGGCCCAGTATTGGGGCAAAAAGGACGTTCAGCCCATCAAGCGCATCTTTTCCATGGGCTTCAAGTTCTCCGCTTTGGTAGGCGTCGTCTTTTTCCTCATCACAGCGCTTTCCCCGGCCGGTGTGCTCGGACTTTTGACCAACGATGCCGCAGTTATCGAGCAGGGCGTCATCTACCTGAGCATCATGAGCTTCACATATATTCTGTTCGCCATCTCCAACGCCATCATTATGTCCCTGCGGTCTGTGGAGACCACCATGATTGGCCCCATTGTATCCTTGGTGACGTTGGGCATCAACGCTACGCTGAACTACTGCCTCATCTTCGGCAACTTCGGCTTCCCGGAAATGGGCATCCTCGGCGCTGCCGCCGCCACCTGCACCAGCAGAGTCGCAGAGCTGGTTATCGTCCTCATCTACCTGTTTGTCGTGGATAAAAAGCTGCGGCTGAAGCTCAAAGACCTGCTGCGGCCCGACTTCTTCTACTTCAAGGATTACATCCTTGTTACCCTGCCCATCGTGGGCAGCAGCGGCTTCTGGGGGCTGGCCATGGTGGCGCAGACCGCCATTCTCGGCCATATGAGCGCCGCCGCTATCGCCGCCAACAGCGTGGCGGGAACCGTGTTCCAGATTGCCAGCGTCATCGCCATATGCTCCGCCAATTCCTCTTCGGTGGTCATGGGCAAGACCATAGGCGAAGGCAAGTTGGACAAGGTTCGACCATATTCCCGTACCCTGCAAACGCTTTTTGTTATCATCGGCGTCGCCTCCGGCGTGGTGCTGTTCCTGCTCAAGGACCTGATTTTGGGCTTTTACACCCTGACGCCGGAGACCCGCGCCCTGTCAAACTCTTTCATTTTGGTGCTGTGCGTCACGCTGGTGGGCAGCGCCTATGAATTTCCGGTATCGGCGGGCATCATTCAGGGCGGCGGCGACACCAAATACGCCTTCTTGGTGGATACCCTGTTTATGTGGTGCTTCACCATTCCCTTCTCCGCGCTTTCCGCCTTCGTGTGGAATTTCCCTCCGCTTATCACCTTTATGTTCCTCAAATCCGACCAACTTTTGAAGTGTATTCCCAACGCCATCAAGTGCAACCGCTATAAATGGGTGAAGGAATTGACACGGCAAGGATAAACGGGGTGCGGCATGAAGTTTTTCAAGACAGTATATATCCTATGGACAATTTTAATTTTCATTTTGGGGCCGTTTTTTATACTGAAAAAACTCGGAATTGTTTATTTCATCGTCAATATGGTTTTCGTAGGCACGCTTTATTATCTCACAAGCAAAAAAATCCTCAAAACGGCCAAGCGTAATCAAGATGCCAACCTTGAAGCTTTGAGACGCGAACTCCTCTTGCGCACAGGAAGCACACTGACACTGGATGGTAGTAGCGAAGAAGTTAAAACACTGGTTTCAGATTATAAGGGGATGATGCCTGTCTCTGTGGTCAATATCATCATGGTCTTCTTTTTTCTCATAATGGAATGTTTTCTTTAAAATTTATAAAAGCGTCCCTCATAGACATCATGTTTATGAGGGACGCTTTGTATTCCATATCTGGGGGCAGAAACGCCCAGACCGCCAAGCACCTTTGTAATAAGGCTCCTGCAATCAGCTTGTTTGATAGAGACTTATCTTTAAAGTATCATCGGTAGCATCATGAACCAAAAAGCCAAACCGCAAGTCGGTAAAATGGTTACAGCTTGGCAAAGAGTCACGGCAAAATGACTGACTGAGCAGTGCCTTTTGAAAAAAGTCGCCGCGAACGATATGCCGTCCACGGCGACGTGGCGGAGCGGGTGGGATTCGAACCCACGGACGGTTGCCCGTCAACTGATTTCGAGTAACAAATCTCCACTTTGAACGTCTTATATCTCTACAAAATGTTTTATATCGTAATCCCTCAATCTATTGTCTATCAAGGGTTTCATGCCAAACGCTTTATAAAGCCGCCATTTCGTATTACTTTGTCATCTCGGAAGTTTCACAACAATTTCACAACACAAATAACACATTCTGGTATGTATGCCACGGCAGATTGGCCGTGGTTTTCCCTGCCCTCATCGCTCCCTCTCTCGAACCTTTGCAGCCGATTTACTTTCGACACGCCTCTCTTTCATTCTCTCCGGAAAAACTGCATTGTGATAGGCTTCCAGCACAATTTGCTTCCGCTCCAAACGCACGTCTACATAGCGTGCTGTAACATCTGCCATATTAGTTGAGATTCCAAGCGAAAGCCCTACACCTTTCAGCGTATGGCCCAAAACCTCACCCACTGTGTAAAAGTCGCCTGTCAACTCGTGCATATTAGTTGCCGCCGTATGTCGTAAATCATGAAACCGAATATGCGGCATTTCATTGTGCCGCAAAAATTGAGCAAACATACTTGTCACTCTGTCTGGACTCACCGGCGAACCATCAGCTTTGCAGACTACAAGGCGGTTTTCATAATAAGTCTGGCCTGAACACTCCGCTAATTCTCGCTGCCGCTTCTGAAGTTCATACTGCTTTATAAAGAAGGGCATTGTTGCATCTGTAATGGGCAAAATGCGTCCTTGTGATTTAGTTGGTGCCATCTCCGTAACTAAATTTGTTTTTGGTGGCAGCTTAAATGGAAGCTGTTCAATCACAGCAAACTGTTTTTTACTCAAGTCTACATTATCCCAGCGCAGTCCCAACACTTCACTCCGTCTGAGGCCATACAGACAGCTTAACACAAAAATCATTTCCCACTTGTTACCGGCTCCCAACGCTATGAGATACTGGACTTGCTTGATAGTATAAGGGTCAGGGGTTTTTGCATCCTTTCCAAACTTGGTAAGAATATCCCGTGCCGGGTTGCTTTCGATATATCTGTACTTCCGCGCTGCCTCAAAAGCGACACTTAAAACGCGATGAGCGTATCGGCAAGTGCTGGTAGACAGCCCTCGGTCATAAAGTTTCGCTAATAAATCATCTATCATAGCAGGTGTCACCCTTTTTAGCGGCACCTGTCCAATATATGGAATGATATTCTTGCTGATGTTATATTTGTAGCCATTATAGGTGCTGGGTCTTAAATTCGCTTTTCCGTGAACTTCCACCCATTCATTCAGGTATTCTCCCACCGTCTTTTTCTCATCTGCGGCCTTTGTTGGTGCAAAGCCGGGGGTCGCCAATTTTACCCTCATCTCTGCTTCATGGGCGAGCGCTTCCTTTTTTGTAAGAAAACCTCGCTTTCCATATCCTTTATGACCATCTGGTGTTTTATAGGTAATGAACACATCATAGACAGTTCCAGCGCGCCCTGTGTTTTCCCCGTTTGTCCCTTTTTTATTCTTGACTTGTCTCGCTACTACCGACACTAACAATCACCTATCCTCTGGTTTCAGGTTGAACGCAATTCCTATCATACCAATCCCATATTGCCCTGTCCGCAAGCAAAAAGCGGTTACCATTGCGAACAAACTCAATTTCCCGATTGTTAATCATCTCCCTTAATTTATTAATTCCTATCCCGCTAAAACGGCTCATTTCCTCTACTGTTTTCAACATGGGAACAATATCTAAAATAGGTTGAGCCATTTCTCTTTTTCTCGCCATTTTATCAGACCTCACCTTCTGCAACTGGAATGAAATTTTCTCTTTGCACCATCACCGGTCAACTCGCTGCAAACATATCTCGGCACTCCTACGCTGATAGCCAGAGCGCGATTGACCGCCCGGATGCACCGTCTGTTCAACCTGCCAATATAGGTAGACAAGCGTTGCTTATCCACGGTGCGAAGCTGTTCCAAAAGGATGATAGACGGCATTTTTAACCCACTTCTTTCGTCCACATAGCAATGGGTGGGCAGTTTGGTCTTGACGCTGACCTTGCTGGTAACAGCAGCAACGATGACCGTCGGGCTGTACGCATTACCAACATCATTCTGGAGGATAAGAACAGGCCGATGTCCCTCTTGCTCCGAGCCATACCCGCTCCCTAAATCGGCATAATATAGCTCACCGCGCAGGTATCTTCCGTCCATGTTTTCACCTCCTTAAAATTCCAGCAGTCAAACTGCCTATGTAAAGCGGTCAAGCGGGAAACAGAATGAAGGTCGAGGGCGCATAAACGCGCTTCGTTCCGCAGACCTGTCCCCCGCCTGACCTGTATGAAAAAGCAAGCCTATTTGTCCTCGACACCCCGGCCCGCTGTGGGAAATCATCAAACGGCTGGCGGCTGCCAGCGCCACGGGAGTTCCACCCCCGCATGGTTCTCATGCGGCTGCCC
Source organism: Oscillospiraceae bacterium (assembly GCA_022793685.1). Classification (GTDB taxonomy): domain Bacteria; phylum Bacillota; class Clostridia; order Oscillospirales; family Oscillospiraceae; genus CAKUEI01. The sequence continues at coordinate 311 of JAAWDI010000045.1, read as the reverse complement.
TCATTGCCTGCGACGGTTTGTTCACGCCCGGACTGTGACTGAGCAGGAGTATCATTATCCCCATTGCTGGTCATGGCCGTACCGGGAGCCGCCCGGTATTTCATAGCCGCCGTTCTTCGCTCCGCGCCGGACAAGCAGACCTCAAATCAAAAATCATACGGTTGTCATTTGGCTGTCCTATCCAGTACATCATGGCGCGGCAACTAACGTGGCTCGCAGCAAAGGGAATGTGCTTGATGAATGAGTATGAAATTGTCAAAGTTCTTCCCATTCCCTGCATAAAGCAGGAAACAGGTGGGAGGCAGTTCGTG
>JAAWDI010000044.1 GCA_022793685.1 Oscillospiraceae bacterium | reverse complement strand
TTTTGGGCTGGGCGATTCTGGTGGGACTGTTGAGCGCCATCGGCGGCGCTATTGGCGGCGGAATCGGCGGCGCTTTGGGCGGCGGAACCGCGCGGACGGTGCTTAGCACGGTTTTGAGCGTGGTTGTTTCCTTGCCGCTGGCCGTTTGGGTGACCCCCTATATGCAATGCACCGTCGCCCACTTTTACAATGAGATTTCCGGCCATAACGAGCCGGAGGCGCCTGTGGAAAATCCAGGAGAATTCCCGTATCTCTAAAAATTAAACAGCCAACCGCGGAATGGAAAGGAAGGAAAACAGTATGTTCAAAACCGTGCCTCCTATCTCCAGTATGCAGGACGCTTTCAGCGTCAAGGGTCTGAATGTGGTCGTCACCGGCGGCAACCGGGGCATCGGGCGGGGTATCGCCCAAGCCTTTGCCGAGGGCGGCGCAAACGTAGCCATTCTCTGCCGCAATGAGGCGAGCGGCCAAAAGGCGGCGGAGGAGCTGAAGCAGCACGGCGGTAAATACGCTGCCTTCCGCTGTGACATCAGTGTTTATGACGAGGTAAAGGCCGCGGTGGAGCAGGTGTATGCCTTCTTTGACCATGTGGACGTGCTGATAAATAACGCCGGTGTGGCCACCACCACCCCCTTCCTTGCGCCTGACGGCCTGGAGGAGTGGCATCGGGTCATTGACGTGAACCTTCACGGCACGGCCAGCATGATTCACGAAATCGCTCCCAAGATGGTCGAGGCAGGTAAGGGCGGCAGCATCATCAACATCACCTCTGTGGGCGCTGTGCGGGTGTCCAACACTGTGAAGGGCCACCACAATGCACCCTACAACGCCTCCAAAGCGGGCGTGGACATTCTCACCCGCTATCTGGCCATTGTGCTGGGCGACGCGGGCATCCGCGTCAACTCCATCCAGCCGGGCATGACCCACTCCGATTTGGACAAGGACTTGCCGGAGGAGGCCAAGGCCGAGGCCGTTAGCTCCGTCCCCGCCCACCGCTTCGGCGAGCCGCTGGAAATTGGTGCGCTGTGCGTCTATCTGGCGTCTCCGGCAGGCAGTCAGGTGCGCGGCGTCAATTACGCCCACGACGGCGGCCTGATGTGTATCAACTGAGGAAGGGAAGGAGAAACAGAAGATGAGAGTGCCTTTTAACGAGTACGAGCACGTTTTTACCCCCATCAAAATCGGCAATACCACCCTCCGCAGCCGCATTGAGTTCTCCCCCATGGTGTGCGACATGACCAATTCCCTCGGTGAGCCGTTGCCTACCTATGCGGACTTTGTGGAACTTCAGGCCGCCAGCGGCGTGGGTCTTATCACTTTGGGCGCGACCCCTGTAAATCTGGACTCCGCACCCGACTACCCTGCGGAGCTGGATGTGACTGACGACGCCAAAATCGGTCTGCTGGCCGACCTGTCCGCCGCCGCCCACCGTCGGGGGGCGAAGCTGTCGGTGGAGCTGGTACACGCCGGGCGGGGCGCGGACCTGAACCTCATCAAGCTGCCCTATGTGCTGGCGCCGTCCAACATCCCCATTCCGGGCAAGGAGCACTATCCCATCAAAGAGATGGACCAGTTGGACATTGACAAGGTCATCGCCGACTATGTGGACTGCGCCCTGCGCCTGCAAAAGGCCAACTTCGACGGCGTGATGATTCACGGCGCTCACGGCAATCTGGTGGCGCAGTTCCTGTCCCCCATGAGCAACCACCGTACAGACATTTATGGCGGTAGCCTTGAAAACCGCGCCCGCTTCCCGCTGATGCTGCTGAAGGCCATGCGGGAGGCCGTCGGCCCCAACTTTATCATTGAGTTCCGCATTTCGGGCGACGAGATTCTGCCGGAAGGGATGCGCACCGACGAGGTTATCGAGTTTCTCAAGCTGGCACAGGAATACATCGACCTTATTAACGTTTCCGCGGGACTGATTGTCGACCCCCGGGGGCAGTGCTACTCCATGCCGCCCTACTTCCGTCCGAAGGGCGTAAATGTACCCTATGCCAAGGCCATCAAGCAGTGTCCCGACATTCACAAGCCAGTGAGCGTGGTGGGCGGCATCATGACTGCCGCGCAGGCCGACAAGCTCATCGCCGAGGGCGCGGTGGATATGTGCGCCATGGCCCGCGCCCTGCTGGCCGACCCCGATATGCTGAACAAGTCCTGGCACGGCAAGCCGGAGGAGGCCCGCCCATGCCTGCGCTGCTGGGGCTGTGCGGGCGGCGGCGGACACATCACCTGCGCCGTCAACTCCGCGTTGGGTCAAACCCACCAGTACAAGGAAGTTCAGCCCGCCAAGACGAAAAAGAAGGTGGTCGTCATCGGCGGCGGCATCGCCGGTACACAGGCGGCCCGCACATTGGTGCAGCGCGGCCACAACGTGGAGCTCTTTGAAAAGAGCGACAAGCTGGGCGGCCTGCTGAACGACATCAACAAGCTGGATTTCAAGGACGATATGCTGGCCTATACCGAGTGGCTCCAGCGGATGACAGCGGTGTGCGGCGCGGACGTCCGCCTGAACACCGAAGCTACCCCAGAGTTGGCCATGGCGGAGCAACCGGACGCCATCGTTGTGGCGGTGGGCAGCGAGCCGGTGAAGCCTCCCATCCCCGGCCTTGACCGCAAGAATGTGGTCAGCGTGCTGGATGTGGATTCCGGTCGGGTAAAGGTGAGCGGCAAGGTCGTGGTATGCGGCGGCGGCCTCAGCGGCTGCGAGTCCGGTTTGCAGCTTGCCATGGAAGGCTGCGAGGTCACCATTGTAGACCAGATTCCGGAAGACGGCTTCGCCTCCGGCGTGATGGACATCACCCGCAATATGCTGCTGATGCTCCTGCGGGATAACCACGTCAAGCTGGTGGGCGGCCACATTGTCCGCTCTGTGGACGACGCGGGCGTTCATGTGGAGGGCAAGGACTGGAAATACCAGACCCTTGAGGCTGATTATGTGGTGGAGGCCTTCGGTATGAAGGCGCGCACCGCGGTGGCCGACCAGTTCCGCTATCTCATCCCAGATGTGTATGTGGTGGGCGACGCGGAGCAGGCCAAAAATATCAAGAACGCCAACCGCACCGCTTACGAGGTTTGCTGTAATATCTAACACAGAAAAAAGCGGCCCTCATCCACCGGATGGGGGCCGCTTTTCATTTATTTATTCCAGAATCGCGCCTTTATCGGCGGAGGTCACCAGCTTGGCATAGCGCGCCAAGTAACCGGTCTTGACCCGGGGCTCCGGACAGACCCACGCGGCTTTGCGGCGGGCGAGTTCCTCCTCGCTGACGGCGAAGGAGATAGACTTGTTGGTGATGTCGACGGTGATTGCGTCGCCTTGCTGCACCAGGGCGATGGGGCCGCCCAGCGCCGCTTCAGGCGACACATGGCCGATAGACGCGCCGCGGGTTGCGCCGGAGAACCGTCCGTCGGTAATGAGGGCCACCGACTTGTCCAGACCCATGCCCGCAATGGCGGAGGTGGGGTTCAGCATCTCACGCATACCGGGGCCGCCCTTGGGGCCTTCATAGCGGATGACCACCACGTCACCCGCCACGATTTTACCGGCGTAGATGGCGGCGATGGCGTCCTCCTCGTTGTCGAAAACACGGGCAGGGCCGGTATGTACCATCATCTCCTCCGCCACGGCGGACTGCTTCACCACGCAGCCGTCAGGGGCAAGGTTGCCCTTCAGCACGGCGATGCCGCCATAGGGGGAGTAGGGGGCTTCAATGGGGCGGATAACCTCCGGGTCCAGGTTCTCCACATCCGCCAGATTTCCCGCAATGGTTTTGCCGGTGCAGGTGGGCAGGCTGGTGTCCAGCAGACCCTTTTTGGTCAGCTCCTTCATGACCGCCCACACGCCGCCGGCCTGCTCCAAATCCTCCATGTAGGTGCCGCCCGCAGGGGCCAGATGGCACAGGTTGGGGGTTTTGGCGGAAATCTCGTTTGCCATGTCAAAGCTCAGCTCCACGCCGCATTCGTGGGCGATAGCGGGCAGGTGGAGCATGGAATTGGTGGAGCACCCCAGCGCCATGTCCAATGTTTCGGCGTTGTGGAAGGCGGCCTCCGTCATGATGTCACGGGGGCGGATGTTCCGCTTGATTAGCTCCATAATCTGCATTCCGGTGTGCTTGGCCAGCCGCAGGCGGGCAGACCATACGGCGGGGATGGTGCCATTGCCCCGCAGCGCCATGCCCAGCCCTTCGGTCAGGCAGTTCATGGAGTTTGCGGTGTACATACCGGAGCAGCTTCCGCAGGTGGGACAGGCGTTTTCCTCGTACTCCTCCAGACCGCTTTCGTCCAGCTTGCCCGCCTTATAAGCGCCCACCGCCTCAAACATATGGCTCAGGCAGGTACGTTGGCCGCTTTGCAGGGTTCCGGACAGCATCGGGCCGCCGGAAACAAAGATGGCGGGGATGTTCAGCCGGGCGGCGGCCATCAGCAGGCCGGGAACGTTCTTGTCGCAGTTGGGTATCATCACCAGACCGTCAAACTGGTGGGCCATGGCCATGGCTTCGGTGGAGTCGGCGATAAGCTCACGGGTGACAAGAGAGTATTTCATACCCACATGGCCCATAGCGATGCCGTCGCACACGGCGATAGCTGGGAATTCCACCGGAGTGCCGCCTGCCGCCCGGACGCCCGCTTTGACCGCCTCGGCAATCTTGTCCAAATTCATGTGGCCGGGTACGATTTCATTGTAGGAGCAGACCACACCGACGAGGGGGCGCTCCAATTCTTCTTTGGTATAGCCAAGGGCATAGAACAAGGAGCGGTTGGGTGCCCGCTCTACCCCCTTTGTCACGTTATCGCTGCGCATGGGATGACCTCCTTTAAGGCTTTTGTGTTGTTTTTCAGCATAATACAGGAACAGGGCGCTGTCAAGGCGGAAGTGCCGATACGATTCAAGGGGGAGCGAGTCAAAAAATCCCAAAGGCATAACACCTTTGGGATTTTATTGAATCCGGTTCTCTGCATCGAGGAGCCATTCCAGCGAAACATTGAGTACTTTAGAAAAAACGAGAAGCTCATAATCTGCAATCAGTCGGTCGCCGGTTTCAATTTTACTGATGGCTTCCCGCCCAATCAGCACGCCGTTGACCTGCATCCTCGCCGCAAGGTCAGCCTGCGAGAGGCGCATAGCGGTTCTTGCCCGGTGGATACGGTCGCCGGAAAGGTTTTTCTTTCCGGCGTAATCGTAAATCTTCAAAGGCATCATCTCCAATTTTAACTTGACGATACCATCGATTTTGCAGTATTATGTAATAAAGATTTACAAAACGTAAGAAATTAAACCGAAAAGAGAGAAAATATTACAGGAGGCGGTTTCTATGATGGAAGCAATAGAGGCAGGGAAGAAAAAACCAAAAAAGGAATTGAGCAAACATACAAAAATAAAAATTCTATTGGTCTTCATCGCCGTCATTGCGATTGTGGCGCTTGGAATCTTTGTTAAAGTTGGCATTTTCTCCGGAAGGCAAGTTGCCCCTGCCATCACCGGCGAAATGTTGGGACAACAGCTGTATGGGGTAGAAGAGCTGGTTTCCGTGGAGTACCATTACACAAGCGTAGCCAAGTTTGAAGATTCTGCGCATTTTTTCAGCTGGAATGTTCCGCTCACCAAAAAGCGCTTTCTCATTACTTATGAAGGCGCCATTTTAGCGGGAGTACGCGATTTGTCCCAGGTTCAGTTCAGCATTGAGGAGAATGAGAGCGGCGAAGATGGGGAAAGCATTCATGTCGTGCGGGTCACGATACCGCCCAGCGAAATATTATCTCATGAAATTTTTGAAAACAGCGTTGAAGTCTATGATGAATCGCGGAATGTGTTTAATCCAATTCAAGTCAGCGATTTTCCCACCGTTATGGCTGAGAATAAGGAAAGCGACAAAGCAAAGGCTGTTGAAAACGGGCTTTTGCTCACGGCGGACGAACAGGCAAGGAGCGCAATCGAAGCGCTTCTGCTTAAAGTGCCGGGCATGGAGGAGTACGAGCTGGTGTTTGAGCAATAAAAATGCCCTGGCAGCTAAAGGTGCTGTTTTTTGAATGGACATAGTTACATAGCTGAATGTCCGGCCGCCATTAGAAAGTGAGTGAATCCCACAGAAGCAGAGGACTGTCATCGGTGGGGTTCTTTTCCGCTATGAAACGGTAAAGTTAACGCACGGCTCGCAGGGCGGGCCGAAGTCCAAAAGAAGAGGCCGCCGAAGGCGGCCTCTTCTTTTGGAGCGGATGGCAAGACGCGAGCGTGCCCCTCTCCGCCCCGCGAATGAGCGGCGGTATTTGCAGGGATGCGGACAGCCTCTGATTGAATGCCCACTTTTAGCTGGCAGGTGCAGGCAGAAAGGCGCCTTGGCGACAAAAAAGCGGAGCACCCAATCGGATGCTCCGCTTCACAATGGAGCGAGTGACGAGGCTCGAACTCGCTACCTCCACCTTGGCAAGGTGGCGCTCTACCAGATGAGCTACACTCGCATGAACGAATACATTATAAACACCTTTTTTTCATCTGTCAAGAAAAATTATTTTCTTTCCGTGTTTCTTCTGAAAATGAGCGGGAACGGGGAGAATGAACATTGCAATTCGGAAGGGATGTGCTATACTTTTTTCAGCGGAAAATTTTAGAAAAGGGAGTGCTTTACATGGGTAAGTTTGCAGGGAAAACTGTTATCATCACCGGCGGCGGCAAAGCGAAGAGCATTGGCTATGGCATCGCCACGGCGTTTGCCAAGGAGGGAGCCAACCTTGTGGTCACCGGCCGCAACGTGACGAAGCTGGAAGGCGCCAAGGAGCTGGAAGAGCTCTATGGAGTCAAGGTGCTTGGTATTCAGGCGGACGGCGGAGAGGAAGAGAACATCAAGCGGGTCATTGCGCAAACGGTAGAGACTTTCGGTGGCATTGACGTGCTTATCAACAACGCCCAGAACTCCGCCTCCGGCGTTATGCTGGTGGACCACTCCAAAGAGGACTTTGACCGGGCGATTTTTTCCGGCCTGTACGCCACCTTCTTTTATATGAAGCACGCCTTTCCTTATTTGAAAGAGAGCAAGGGGTCTGTTATCAATCTGGCTTCCGGTGCGGGACTGGCGGGCCGGGTGGGACAGTCCTCTTACGCAGCGGCCAAGGAGGGCATCCGCGGGATGTCCCGTGTGGCGGCTACGGAGTGGGGGCCGTTCGGCATCAACGTCAATGTGATTTGCCCCTTGGCCATGACCAGCGAGCTGGAGAAGTTCAAGGAGAACTATCCTGACGCGTATAATGCCACCATTAAGGGTATCCCTCTGGGCCGCTTCGGAGACCCGGAAAAGGACATCGGGCGCGCCTGCGTTTTCCTGGCGTCTGAAGACGCGGCCTTTATTTCCGGCGAGACTTTGGTGCTGCAAGGCGGAAGCGGCCTGCGCCCGTAACCAAACAGGAAAAAGACCGGCCCGCTCCAGTGCAGGCCGGTCTTTTTGCATGGGAAAGGTACGCGCGGTGAACCGTGTCAGGAAAACAGCGGGTCGTCCATGATTTGTTCCGGCGGCACGCCCAGCAAAAGCAGCGTGCCGATTACGGCCAGTGCCGGTAAGGGCGACCATGTGTGCCGGGCGGGGAGCACCAGCTCTTGCTCCTCCACAGCACCGCCATACACAGTGGGCAGTTCCCGCTGGACGGCCACCGCCAGCCGCTCGCCCTCAATGCTGGAGATGGTGAGGCTGTCACGGGCTGCACTGCCGTAACTGACGGCGCAGCCTGTCTGAAACCGGGCGGCCAACGGCCCCGCAGTACCAGGCAACAGCAGAATGGAGCAGGGAGGGAGCCGCTCTGGCTCTGCCGTCGGGTTGGCACACCACCGGGGTGTGAGCAGGGTAAGCTGACCGCCGCCACGAGACAGCGGGTGGCGCGTTAACCAGTCCGATAAAGCGGCGGCTACGTTTTCGCCCGCGCCCTCCAGCACCAGACAATTTTGTGGAATCATGTATATCCCCCCTGCCGTTCAGTTTGCGGCGAAGAGGAAAAATTATGCGTCAAAGGCTGAACAGCCAGTCGGTGCAGAGACTGTGCCACCGGGCGGCACGGGGCTGAAGATGGTCGCCGTCATAGGCGCATTCGGCGTCGCACAGGCCCATAGCGTGGGGGCCTTGGCTGAAAATGTGCGCTTCATAAGACACTCCGGCGGCATTGAGGGCGGCAGCGAAGCGGAGGGTGTTCTCCGGCGGCACCGCCTCGTCAGATGCGGTCGTCCACAGAAAGGTGGGCGGGTTGTGTGCGCCGGCGGCGTCAGGAAGCATCAGTTCCTGCGGCATGGCTTCCTTCCAGTCGTCGCCCAGCAGCGCCTGATAGGTCAGGTCGCCTCCATAGCCGCCCGGCATGGTGACGGGGTAGGAAAGGATGGCGGCGTTGGGCTTTACATCTTCGGGGGAAAGGCTTAGCGTTTCACCAATGACCGGCAGGCGGTAAAGGGTGGACAGACACGCGGCAAGATGACCGCCTGCGGAAAAGCCGCATACGGCGATATGGTCGGGAGAGACACCGTACTTCGCGGCGTTCTGGCGGATAAAAGCAACGGCTGCCGCGGCCTCCAACAGCTGCTGCGGGAAATGGGCGGGGGAGATGCTGTATTTCAATACGAAGGCCTGCACGCCTTTGGCAAGAAAGGCGAGGGCGACCGGCTCCCCTTCAGAGGGGGCCAGCATTTGATAACCGCCGCCGGGCAGAACGAGCACGGCCCAGCGCTGGCCGTTGTCCGCTTTGGCATGGGTAGCGGGGCGGGCGTAGGCGGTGAGGGTGATGTCCGACTCGGTTTTGGGGAGCTTGGGGCAAAAATCTGCCCGACGGTAGGTTTTGCAAATCATAGCGGAACGCCTCCTTGTTTTTTGATGGACTAACTAAGAATATTGTAGCAGGAACACAGGGAAAAATCCACCATCTTGAGAAAAGGGGTTGACAAAAGGGACATGCTCCCATATAATAATTCTGCGCTTTGGATGATTAGCTCAGCTGGTAGAGCATCCGCTTGACGTGCGGGAGGTCACAGGTTCAAGTCCTG
>JAAWDI010000043.1 GCA_022793685.1 Oscillospiraceae bacterium | reverse complement strand
CCGCGCGCCCAAGGCAGAGGGCGTGCCTTATGACAAGGGAGCGAGATAAAACCGTGCATGAAAAGGCGCGGGAGTGCGTCCCACTCCCGCGCCCTTTTGTCAGAAAGGAAGGAGAACCATGGGAAAATTCAACCATCTGTTTACCCCCATCGAGCTGGGCAAGACGCAGTTCCGCAACCGGCTGTTTGCCGCCCCCATCGGGCTGGAATACTACCCCGCCGACAACCTCCATCCCGGCGACGACTTCATCGCCTTTTACGAACGGAAGGCCCAGGGCGGCGCGGCCACGGTGAGCATCGGCTCCGTGATGGCGGACAACGCCCGCGGCGCGGTCGGCCCCACCCTCCGACTGGACGACCCGGGCGCGCTGGCACCGCTGTACCGGCTCTCGCAGTGCATCAGCCGCCACGGGGCGGTGGCTGATATAGAATTGCAGCACTGCGGCGCAAACGCCTACCACAGCAAGCTGGGGCTGGGCAACGAGATTTACGGCGCGTTCGCCATGACCAATGGCCTTGGCATGGACATTCCCGAAATGCCGGAGGAGGTCATTCTGGAGACCATCGAAAAGTACGGCGACGCCGCCCAGACTGCCAAGCACTGCGGCTTCGGCATGGTCACCGTCCACGCGGGCCACGGCTGGCTGCTGAACCAGTTCCTCGGCCCGGACAACAACCGCAAGGACAAGTGGGGCGGCAGCATGGAGAACCGCGCCCGGTTCATCAACGCCATTGCGGCGAACATTCGGAAGAAGTGCGGCCCCGGCTTCCCCATCTGCGTGCGCATCAGCGGTGCAGAGCTGTTCGAGGGTGGCTATGACATCGAATACGGCAAGGAGATTGCCAAGGCCATCGACGGAAGCTATGACCTCATCAATGTATCTGTGGGTGCACATGAAGCTCCCACGGTGTTCACCAACACCCACCCCAGTATGTTCCTGCCCGACGGCGCAAACGTGCAGTACGCTGCGGCGGTAAAGGGCGTGGTGAAGCAGTCCAAGGTGGCGGCGGTGGGCGCGCTGGCCGACCCGGCTCTCATGGAGGAAATTATCGCTTCCGGGCAGGCGGATGTGGTGATGGTGTGCCGTGAGCTGATGGCTGACCCAGATATGCCCATCAAGGCCCAGATGGGGAAGGAGCAGGAGGTGCGCAAGTGCATCCGGTGCTTTGAGTGCTTCTCCGGCCACTTCACCAAGCTGTCCTCCTACTGCGCCATCAATCCGGAAATCGGCTTCGAGCGGGAGAGCCGCTACTGCGACCCGGCGGCCGTTTACCACAAGCGGGTGTTGGTGGCCGGCGGCGGCGTGGGCGGCATGATGGCGGCCCTGACGGCGGCGGAGCGGGGGCATACCGTCCTGCTGTGCGAGAAGAGCGGCGAGCTGGGCGGCGCTCTCCGGTGTGAGCGGAAGGTACCCTTCAAGCAGAATTTGCAGCACTATTTGGACCAGCAGGCCCGCAAGGTGGCGGAAAACCTGATGATTGAGCTGCGGCTGAACACGGAAGCCACCCCAGAGCTTGCGGAGGCGTGGAAGCCGGACGTGATTCTGGCGGCCATGGGCGCAAGGCCGGTGAAGCCCAACATCCCCGGCATCGACGGGAAAAACGTCATGGCGGCGGAGTATGCCTATCTCCACGCAGACGAGGTGGGGGAGAAGGTGGTTGTGCTGGGCGGCGGCCTCAGCGGCATCGAGCTGGCCATTTACCTTTCCGGTCTGGGCAAAAAGGTGACCATTCTGGAAATGGCCAACGACTTGAACTATTCGGGCAACGTCATCCACTCCATGGCCATCCACAACGAGCTGCGCCATTACGGCATTGAGGTCGCCACCTCTACCAAGGCGTGCGAAATCAACGAAAAGGGCGTGCTGGGCGAATATGTGGGCGACCAATTCTCTCCGGAACCGCCCTGCGAGACCATCGCCAAGGGCGTATTGCAGTCGGTCATCTCCAAAGCGGGGCTGGAGGGCAAGCGTGAGTTGGGCAGCCAGACCCTCTTTGAGGCGGACACGGTGGCCTATGCCTTGGGACAGCGCCCCCTGCGGGACGAGGCGGAGGCCCTTCGCGGTTGCGCTCCCGTATTCCTGTCCCTCGGCGACTGCGTGCAGCCGAAGAACGTCTATGCCGCCAATTCGGTGGCGTACACCATAGCCCGTGATTTAGGCCGCTATTAAGTAAATAAAAAACGCCGCGTGCATTGCACGCGGCGTTTTTGTGCTTACAGGGAGAAATCGTCGTCCGTCAGCTTGGAAAAATCCGCGCTGGCGGGGCGGGGAGGCTGACGCTTCAGCGGGTCATAACGGAAGGAACCGCAGGAAAAATTGCCTGCCACCACCCCTTTTTTGGGGCAGGCGAGGGAGCCGTCGCCCAGTGCTTTGCCCCGAACGCAATAAGCGCAGCGCGGTTCCATAGACTTTTTGAAGAGCATAGGCAGGTCACCTCCTGCGTATTTTCCTCATTATACAACGTTTTCGCGCTTTTTTCCACTCTTTTTTCTTGGAAAACAAGCCGGGGAGGAAAAAGAACAGAATGAGCGCCAGTGAAGCGGTCAGGGAAATGGTCAACACGCCGGGTAGGCTGGGTAGCCCGGCGGCCGAGGCCGCAGGGGCAAACACACTGGCGGCGGTTTGCGGAAGGAATCGGAACAGCAACAGCACGCCGCCGGCGGAGAGCAGCCCCTGAAGCAATTTCCCTGTGAAGTATGTGCGGGAGGATAAGCCGCAGGGGCCGGTGAAGGACAACGCCTGACAGTGAACGGACAGCCCGCCCCAGCCAAGCAGAAAGGCGGCGGTCATCAGCCGCAGGGCAAGGGGGCCGTCGGTGAGGGAGGTCACGCCGGTAGAGACCTCCAAAATGCCGCCCAGCACCCCCTGCGCCCAGGCTTCAGTTGCACCCAGCGGGGCAAACAGCGCCGCCAAAAGTTTGCTCAACAGCGGCACGATACCGGAGGCGGCCAACAGCCGGAGAATGACTGTAAAAAAGACCACAAAGGCGCAGATGTTCAGGGTGCTCGTCAGAGCGCTTTTCACCGCCTCCGGAAAGGCAGCGGAGAACCGCGCCGGGGCAGCGCCGCTTGCGGGATGGGAGCGCGCCGCCTCGTCAGGCGCGCCACGAAAGCGAAACAGCAGTCCCACGCACAGGGCGGAGGCGGCGTGGACGACCCACAGCAGCACGCCCGTAAGCGGATTGCCGAATAAGCCCGCTCCCACCATGCCGAAAATAAAGGCGGGGCCGCAATTGTTGCAGAAGGCCAGCAGCCGCTCCGTCTCCTCCTTGGAGCATTGACCGGACTGGTACAGCTCGGCGGCGGTGCGCGCCCCCACGGGATAACCGCCCACCAGCCCCAGCACAAGGGCGGAGGCGCACGGCCCGCTCAGGCGGAACAGGGGACGCATTAAGCCCTCCAGCGCTTTGCCCAGCGTTTTTGTAAAGCCCAGCGACACCACAAGGGACGAGAGCACAAAGAAGGGGAACAGGGACGGTATAATGACCTGGCCGCAGAGGGCAAGCCCCTGCCGGGCAGCCTCCGCGCTCTCCTGCGGCCGAAGAATAAGCAGAAGGGCGGCCCACAGGAGAAACGCTGCTGCGGCCCACAGCCCCCTGCGGCGGGGTCGAGACGATTTTTGCATGACGGCATGTCACCTCCACGGGATGGGTATATGCGCGTACTTCTTGTCCCTATGTCCAAACTTTTGCCGTCGGGACAGGCAAGGCGGCGGAGACAGGCGCATACGCTTTTTGAGAAGGAGGGACGGCCATGGAAAAGCGTATGCCGCGGCGGGCGAGCCTGCCGGAACGCATGGCGGCGGTCTTTGACCTGCCCGGCGATGTGGTGGCGGGCCTGCCCCGCATCGAGTTGATGGGGGACAACGAGCTTCGAATGGAGAATCATCGGGGGATTCTGGACTACGGCAGCGAGGAAATCCACATCAGCGGCGGGAAGCTGGCGGTGCGCGTCACCGGAGAGGATTTGGAGCTGCGGGCCATGAACCAGACCGAGCTGCTCATCACCGGCCACATCCGCGCCGTGGAACTGGAGTGAGGAAGTTATGAAGCGCATCATCAACTTTTTTCGGGGCTGGGTGGAGTTCACTGTTACCGGAGTGTTCCCTGAGCGGCTTTACAACCTGTGCGCCCAGTACGGCGTCGCCTTTTGGGGCCTTGTCCGTATCGACGCCCACACCGTCACTATGCGCATCGCCGCCTCAGACCGGAAAGCGTTCCGGCAGGTGGCGGCAAAAGCCCAGTGCGAGATATTGGAGGAGCGGCGGGGCGGCGCGCCTTTTTTTGCGCTGCGCTTTCGCAAGCGGTATGCTTTTCTGGGGGGCTTGCTGTGCGCCCTCGCGGCGGTGGTGGTGCTCTCCAACTTTGTGCTGACGGTGGAGGTCACCGGAAACGAGACGGTGCCCACGGCGGTCATCACCGCCCAGCTTCGGCGGCTTGGGGTGCGGCCGGGACGGTACGGCCCCGCTCTGGATGTGCGGCAAATAGCGCAGGAGGCCTTGCTGGAGCTGGATGAGCTTTCCTATATGACCATCAACCTCCACGGCACCAAGGCGGAGGTCATTGTGCGGGAGCGGGTAGCGCCGCCTGAGGTGCGGGACAAGGATGAGCTGTGCGACATTGTGGCGGGTGCAGACGGCGTTATCCTGCGGATAGAGGCGCTGGCGGGCGACGGACTGGTACAGCCGGGCGACGCTGTGCTGAAAGGCGAAACCCTCATTGCGGGCATGGTGCGGCTGGAGGCGCAGGAATACAGCGGCCTGCCGCCCACTTTTTTCAGCGTTCGGGCGGAGGGGAAGGTTTACGCCCGTACCCGCCGGACGCTGACGGCACGCATCCCGCTGGAGGTGCAGGTCAAGCGTTATACCGGAGAGAGCGAAACCCGCCGCGCCCTGTTGCTGCCGGGGCAGCGCGTCAATTTTTATCAAAACAGTGGAATTTCCTACTCGGAGTATGATAAAATAACAGAAAGCAAGAGCCTTTCCGCACTGCCGGTCACGTTTTTGAAAGAAACTGTGCGCGCTTATGTGACAGAGACGGCGGCGTTGGATGCAGAGGCGGCCCAGCCTATGCTTGAGGAGCAGCTCCACACCCGGCTTGCCGTTTTGATTGGAGACGGCACGGTGGAGCGTGAGCAGTTCTCCGCCAAGGTGGACGGCGGCTTTTTGACGGTGACCCTGACGGCGGAATGCGAGGAGCAAATTGGCCGGGAAGGTCCCCTCAAGGACCGGACGGGCGAAGTGGAAACAAAGGATAAAGAAGCGTGATAACAATGATAGAACAAACCATCAGCATCGAGCGTTTGGAGGAGACCATCAACGTGTTCGGCTCCTTCGACGAGAACATTCGGTTGATTGAAAGTGAGCTGAACGTGTCTGTCGTCAGTCGGGACGGCGAACTGAAGATTTCCGGCGATGCGGAGAACGTCCTTTTTGCGGTCAAGGCGGTGGAGGCCCTGCTGGCCCTCGCCGGCCGGGGGGAGAGCATCACAGAGCAGCACGTGCGGTATATTCTCCAACTGGTGCGGGCTGGGCAGGAGGCCAAGGTGGAGGAGCTGGCGGGCGACGTGCTGTGCGTCACTGCCAAGGGCAAGCCTATCAAGCCCAAGACCATCGGACAGAAGAAGTATGTGGACGCCATCGGGGACAATGTGGTTACCTTGGGCGTCGGCCCGGCGGGTACCGGCAAGACCTACCTTGCAGTGGCGGCGGCGGTGGCCGCCTTTCGGGAGAAGAAGGTTAACCGCATTATCCTGACCCGTCCGGCGGTGGAGGCGGGCGAGCGGTTGGGCTTTCTCCCCGGCGATTTGCAGAGCAAGGTAGACCCTTACTTGCGGCCTCTCTACGACGCGCTGTTTGAGATGCTGGGGCCGGAGACCTACCAAAAATATCTGGAGCGGGGCAACATCGAGGTGGCGCCGCTGGCCTATATGCGCGGCCGCACGCTGGACGACTCCTTCATCATTTTGGACGAGGCCCAGAACACCAGCCGAGAGCAGATGAAGATGTTCTTAACCCGCCTTGGCTTTGGGAGCAAGATTGTCATCACCGGCGACATCACCCAGATTGACCTACCCACCGACAAAGTCAGCGGCCTGAAGGAGGCCATGCGGGTGCTGAAGGGCGTGGAGGAGATTGCCATCTGCCGTCTTTCCGGCAGCGACGTGGTGCGCCACGCGCTGGTGCAGCGCATCATCAAGGCCTATGAGGACGACGAGGACAGGCGGACGAAGAAGGAGGGCAAGCGGTGAGAAGCAAAGGAGCGGCGGCGCACTGTGTGTGTGTGGATTGTCCGGAGGGCTGGCCTTATGAGAAACGGCTTCAAGAGGTCATTGCCGCCGCCCTGAACGCTGAGGGCGTGGACGTGCCCTGCGTCGTGGAGGTGTGCATCACCGACGATGAGGGTATCCACGCCACCAATCTGGAAATGCGGGGGGTGGACAGCGCCACGGATGTGTTGTCGTTCCCTATGTTTGAGTTAAAGCCGGGGGACAAGCCTCTTGCGGAGTGGGCCGACCCGGATACCGACAAGGTGTGGCTGGGGGATATGATGATTTCCGCGCCCCGTGCCACGGCGCAGGCAGAGGAATTCGGCCATTCGTTAGAGCGGGAGCTGTGCTATCTGGCGGTGCATTCCGTCCTCCACCTGCTGGGCTATGACCACATGGACGAAGGGCCGATGAAAGCGGAGATGCGAGAGCATGAGGAGGCCATCTTGCAGAAGTTGGGGTTGGAACGGTAAAGGGGAGAGATATGAAAGATTACACATGGCTGTCGTTTGTGTTCTGCGTGATTGGCATCGTGTGCATTTTTATCCACTGGGATGTATTGCTCATTTTGGCCATCGGCTTGGCGGCCCTTGTGAGTGTGCAGAACGGCAAGGCACTGTCGGAGGCCAACCGAAAGCTGGACGAGGCCAACCGAAAGTTGGATGCAATGGGAGCAACCCAAGAGGTTGCGGCCACGGAAAAGGAGGAGAACCTATGAAAAACATCAAACGCACCGCATGTTTTTTGCTTCTCTGCTTGGCTCTGACCCTGATGGCCGCCTGCGCCGCGCCGCCGGAGGAGACCACCCCGCCGCCGGAGGAGACCGGCATGACGCAGCAGGAGAAGCTGTTTGCCTCGTTGGCAAGGGACAACACGCTGGCGCTGGTTCTCTATTCTCCCACAGAGGAACAGCTTGACCAAGTTTGGACCAAGGTCCTGATGAACGACAGCGGCGGCATCGCGCATTATGACGAGGTGCTGGTTGTTCCCCATTACAAAGACAGCGAGGTGTCGGTGGACAAGGTGGAGTGGGACGAGGAGGGCGGAAGCTTCAGCGTTACAGACAATGTCGGCGCTATTACGTATAATAAAGACTATGAAGGCCAGTCGCGTGTGGGCATACTGGTCTGGTCACTTATACCGGAGGGCTTTCCGCGGCTTCAGGTGACAGTCACACGGGTGTCAACCGGTGAAACGGGAACCTTCCTGCTGGGCTATGACGGAAAAGGCGACGGGATGTATTTCATCTATCCGGACGGGGAAAACGCATAAAGAGAAAGCGGGAAACGGGACATGAATATCAAAAAATCAGGCTTTATCACCCTGTGCGGGCGGCCCAACGTGGGCAAGTCAACCCTGACCAACGCGCTGGTGGGGGAGAAGGTGGCCATCGTCACCAATAAGCCACAGACCACCCGCAACCGCATCTGCGCCATCCTCAGCCGGGGGGAGAGCCAGTTCGTCTTTGTGGACACCCCCGGCCTGCACAAGGCGAAAAACCGCCTTGGCGACTATATGGTGAACGTGGTGCAGGAGAGCGTGTCCGACGTGGACGCCATCCTGCTGCTGGTGGAGCCGATTCCCAACGCCGGCGAGCCGGAACGCCAGCTCATGGAGCGCATCAGCAGGCAGAAAGCCCCCGCCGTGCTGGTCATCAACAAGATAGACACGGTGGAGAAGGAAAAGCTGCTGGAGGTCATCGGGGTGTACAGCGCCCTGTGCGATTTCGCCGCCGTGATGCCTATTTCCGCACGGACGGGCGAGGGCGTGGAGGAACTGCTCGACCTGCTGGACGGCTATCTGCCGGAGGGGCCGCAACTTTTCCCCGACGACATGGTCAGCGACCAGCCGGAGCGGGCCATGATGGGGGAGATACTGCGGGAAAAGCTGCTGCTCTGTCTGGACAAGGAGATTCCCCACGGCACAGCGGTGGAGGTGACCAAATTTTCCGAGCGGGTGGAGAGCGGCGTCATCGACGTGGAGTGCACCATCTACTGCGAGAAGAACAGCCACAAGGGCATCATCATCGGCAAGGGCGGGGCCATGCTGAAAAAAATTTCCACCCTTGCACGGCAGGAGATGGAGCGTTTTATGGGCGCAAAAATTTTCCTCACCACATGGGTAAAGGTGAAGGAAAACTGGCGGGATAATCCGGGCGCCATCAGCAATTTCGGGTATCATAAGGATAACTGAAAAACAAACTGGCAGATTTTTGCGTTCATAAATTCGCCGCAGCGAGCAAACCTAATTCAAAAGGAGGGTTTGCCATGACAGGTGAAGGCTATTGGGAGTTGTTTCTGCGTACCGGTCTGCCGGAGGCGTACTTGCTTTATAAAACCAAAATGGAGGAGGTCGGTTGACCGGCCTCCTTTCAAAAAAGGGTGACGGGATGCATCAAAAGACCAGAGGCGTTGTTCTGCGGGAGACCAATTACAAAGAGGCAGATAAAATTCTCACCGTCCTGACGGAAGCGGGCAAATGCACGGTGAAAGCCCCCGGCTGCCGCAGGCGGAACAGCCGCCTTGCCGCCCCTGCACAGCTTTTGACCTACTCGGAGATGACCTTGCTGGACTACCATGACCGCCTGCGGCTCACAGAAGCGGAAACGCTGGAGGAGTTCCGCCCGATTCGGAATGATTTGGAGCTGCTGGCACTGGGGTCGTACTTCGCGGAGGTGACTGAAGCGGTGGCAGATGAGGGAAGGGAGGACGAAGGGCTGCTTCCCCTGCTGCTCAATTCTCTTTACGCCTTGGGGACGCTGAAAAAGCCTCCTGCGCTGGTGAAGGCCGCCTTTGAGCTGCGGCTGCTGTGTATTGCGGGGTACGAGCCGATGCTGGAGGGGTGTTCCGTGTGCGGTGCGCCTGCACCAGAGGATGCCCGGCTTCAGCTTCGGGAGGGGACGCTTCGTTGTGCGTCCTGCCCCGCAGAGGAGGGAAGCGGCATTGCCCTGCCTGTCTCGCCTGCCGCCCTGCGGGCCATGACGTACATCGTAAACGCCGATGCCAAACGACTGTTTTCCTTTGAAGCGGATAAAAGCGTGCTTGCTCAACTGGGGGATGTCTGCGAAGCATACCTTATGACCCAACTGGAGCGGGGCTTTCGTACATTGGACTTCTATAAGGGGCTTATGGCGCCGGTTTTGTGAACGAATCGGCGGAAAAGAGGCGGAGTGCACTCCGCCTCTTTTTTCTTCCCATTGCGATTTGGGGGGAAATGCGGTAAACTATGACTATTGCAACCGGTCGATAGGGAGAGGAGGCGGCAACAAAGTGAGACGGGTCTTAAAAAAGCTATTTGGACGAACCTTTATTACAGCCCTGCTGATTCTTTTGCAGGTGGGGTGGCTGGCCCTGCTCATTGTCAAGCTGGCGGACTACTCAGTGTATATTTCCGTTGCGTTTACCGCCCTCAGTGTCCTTATGATGCTCTACCTGGTGCGCAAGGACGAAAACCCCGCCTATAAAATCGGCTGGCTGGTGCTGATTGGAATACTGCCCCTGTTCGGTGGACTGATGTACCTGTTTGTGGGCAATAAACGCCCCGCACGGCGTATCCGCGCCAAGCTGGAGGGCGTCCACGCCAGGACGGCCCCGCTGATGGAGGGAAAGGAGGAAAACCTGGCCGCCCTCCACGCCGCGTTCCCGCGGGCCGCCGGCACGGCGGAGTATTTGAACCGACAGGGTGCGTTTCCGCTCTGGAGTGCGACTGGTACCCGATATTATCCCATCGGCGAAGCGTTCTACACAGACCTGCTGAAGGACCTCAAAAAAGCAGAGCATTTCATCTTTATCGAGTTCTTCATCATCGCAGGGGGGAAGATGTGGGGCGGCATTTTGGATATTCTGCGGCAGAAGTCGGCCGACGGGGTGGACGTGCGCGTCATCTATGACGACGTGGGGAGCATCGACCGCCTGCCCATGGGCTATGCCGCCCAGCTGGAGGAGATGGGCATCTCCTGTCTTGCGTTTAACCCCTTTATCCCTGTGATGAGCATGGCCATGAACAACCGCGACCACCGGAAAATTGTTGTCATCGACGGCCACACCGCCTATTCCGGCGGCGTGAATTTGGGAGACGAATATATCAACGAGCTGCCCCGGTTCGGCCATTGGAAGGACAACGGGTTCCGGCTGCACGGCGAGGGCGTGTGGAACTACACCGTTATGTTTCTGGAAATGTGGAACGCTTTCCGCCAGACAGACGACGGCATCAGCCGCTTCAAGCCCCACGCTTACCATCAGGAGTCGTTTGAAGCGGACGGCTTCATTCAGCCCTTTGGGGACTCCCCGCTGGACGGCGAGGCCCTGTCAGAGAACGTCTATCTGGAGCTGCTCAATCAGGCGCAGAAGCGGGTGTATATCTACACGCCCTATCTGGCTATCAGTCACGAGATGCATACCGCCCTCGTACTGGCCGCCAAGCGGGGGGTGGACGTGCGCCTGATAACCCCCGGTATTCCGGACAAGCCTCTGGTGTACCGCCTGACCCGTTCCCATTACCGCCCGCTGCTGGAAGCAGGGGTGCGTATTTATGAGTACAGCCCCGGCTTCCTCCACGCGAAAAGCTATCTGTGTGACGACGAGCTGGCGGTGGTGGGCACCATCAACATGGATTTCCGTAGCTTGTACCTGCATTTTGAATGCGGCACGGTGTTCTATGGCTCCAGCCTGATTGGGGAGTTGCGGGAGGACATGGCGGACACCATGGAGAAAAGTCGGGAAGTGGGGCTGTCCGACTGCCGCCAGGGCTTCTTCGGCGCGCTCGTTGACGCTGTTCTTCGGGTATTCGCGCCCCTGCTGTAAATAACCCTGAATGATATAAAGAGGAACCTTCTATGACTGACCTGTTTCAAAAATCCATCCATACGCTGGAGCTGCACCGGGTGCTGGAGCTGCTCTCCGCCTGCGCTGTCACGGAGGAGGGCAAGGAGGAGGCCCGCAAGCTGCGGCCCCTGACCGATGCAGACGAGGTCAAGCGCCGTCTGGACGAAACCACTGCGGCGGTGGCCAAGCTCACCCTCCACGGCGCGCCGGCCCTGTCCGGCGTCAAGCCGGTGGCGGCAAGCCTTCAGCGGGCGGAACGCGGCGGCGCCCTCAATACCAGAGAGCTGCTGGAAATCGCAGCGGTGCTCCGCTGCGCCCGAACGGCGAAGGAGTACGCCGGCAGCGGCGACGGGGAGAAAACGTGCATCGACCACCTGTTCCGCTCTTTGACCGCCAACAAGTTTTTGGAGGACAAAATCAGCGGCTCTATCGTGGGCGAGGACGAGATTGCGGACAGCGCCAGCAGCGAGCTGGCCTCCATCCGCCGCCACATTCGGGCAACCGGCAGCAAGGTGCGGGACATTTTGCAAAAGCTGATTTCCTCCTCTCAGGCCAAATATTTGCAGGAGCCCATCATCACCCAGCGGAGCGGCCGTTTTGTGGTGCCCGTCAAGTCGGAGCACAAGAACGACATTGCCGGGCTTGTCCACGACGTGTCCGCCAGCGGCGGCACCTTTTTTGTGGAGCCGATGGGCGTGGTGAAGGCCAACAACGAGCTGCGGGAATTGCAGGCCAAGGAGGAAAAGGAAATCGAGCGCATTTTAGCGGAACTGTCCGCCGAGGCGGCGGAGCACCGGGACGATATTTTGCTGGATTACACCCTGCTGGTGGCCATCGACGCCGTGTTTGCCCGCGCCAAGCTGTCCATTCAGATGGATGCCCGCTCTCCGCGGCTGTCCGACCGGGCCATTGACCTGAAACGGGCGCGGCACCCCCTGCTGGAGCGCAAAAAGGCGGTGGCCAACGACCTGCGGCTCGGCGCGGATTTCGATACCCTTGTTATCACCGGCCCCAACACCGGCGGCAAAACGGTTACCCTTAAAACCATCGGCCTGCTGACCCTGATGGCGCAGTGCGGCCTGCACATTCCAGTAGCGGACGACAGCAGCATTCGGGTGTTTGACCGGGTGCTGGCCGACGTGGGCGACGAGCAGTCCATTGAGCAGTCCCTGTCCACCTTCTCTTCCCACATGACCAATATCGTGCGTATTCTGAACGAGGCGGATAGTAACACCCTCATTCTCTTTGACGAGCTGGGAGCGGGCACCGACCCAGTGGAGGGCGCGGCGCTGGCCGCCGCCATCATCGAGCACGCCCGCACGCTGGGGGCGTTGGTGGCCGCCACCACCCATTACGCAGAGCTAAAGGTGTATGCCATGACCACCAGAGGGGTGGAGAACGCCTCCTGTGAATTTGACGTGGACTCCCTGCGGCCCACCTATCGCCTGCTGACCGGTATTCCCGGTAAGTCCAACGCCTTTGCCATTTCCCGCCGACTGGGGCTGTCGGAGAACGTCATTCAGGACGCCGCCGCCCGGTTGGACGCGGAAAACGTCCGGTTTGAGGACGTGCTTACCCAGTTGGACTTGCAGCGGCAGGCCATGGAGAAGGAAAAGGGCGAGGCCGCTAAGCTCCGCCGTGAAATGGAGGAGTCCGCCAAGGCGGCGCGGGAGTACCGCGCCAAGCTGGAGGAGGAAAAGGAGAAAGTACGCCAGAGCGCCCGCCGGGAGGCGCAGAGCATCATCGACGACGCCCGCGCGGCGGCCGACCTTGTTTACGCAGAACTGAACGAGATGAAGAGGCGCCGCGCCAAGGAGGAAAACTGGCAGGCCATCAACGACCGCCGGGCGGAGGGCCGCCGCCTGCTGAACGAAGCGGAGCGAAAGCTGGCGCCGTCTCAGGGCGAATTGCCTGACGCGCCGCCTGCTCGTCCCGCCGTGGCGGGGGATACGGTGGAGCTGAAGCGCATCGGAACGCAAGCCACCGTGCTTTCGGTGAACAAGGACGGTGTTTTGCAGTTGCAGGCAGGCATCATGCGCATCACGGCCAAACAGGACGAGGTGCGCGTGGTGGAGGGCGAGACCAACGCCCAGAAGGAGGCCAAGCGGGTTATCCGCCAGTCCGAGCACAAGCTGCGTTCGCTGGGCGCTTCGCCGGAGGTCGACCTGCGGGGTATGACGGGGCAGGAGGCCGTCGGCGCGGTGGAGATGTTCCTTGACAACGCCATGTTGGCCCATCTGGAAACGGTGCGCATCATCCACGGCAAGGGAACCGGCGCGGTGCGCAAAGCGGTGCGGGACTACCTGAAGCGCAGCCGCTATGTGAAGGAGTACCGTCCCGGCGTGTATGGCGAGGGAGAGGACGGCGTCACTGTGGTGACGCTGAAATGAGAGGGGCAGTCCCCCGTGCAATTTGTGTAAAATGTCATTGACGAGGCGGGCTTGATTTGGTATCCTTATCAGAGAGAGTAATCTGCAGCATTGTGTGCAGAACAGGAGGTACAGCATGTATACAAAACAAGTTGTCCTAAATAATCAGGTGGGCCTTCACGCCAGACCCGCGACATTCTTTATCCAAAAGGCGAACGAGTTCAAAAGTTCCGTCTGGGTCGAGGTGGAGGAGCGCCGCGTCAATGCAAAGAGCCTGCTGGGCGTTCTGTCCCTCGGCATCGTAAAAGGCACGGAGATAACCGTCATCTCCGACGGCGCCGACGAAAAAGAAGCGGTGGACAGTCTGGTAGAGCTGGTGGAAAGCAACTTCTCCGAATAAGAGCAAACAAGAAAAGCGCCGCTATGCGGCGCTTTTTTGGTAGAAGCGCGAGCGCAGGCGCATAGGGGAGATAGACCCCGGAACGGATGCCGGCAAACCGAAGAGCGCACAATGTGCGGTCTGTTTGCCGGAGCAGCCGGAGGGGTTATCGACCCGGCTATGCGCCCAGCGCGAGCGTGACAGATAGAAGCGCGAGGGTAGGCCGCGCAAGGAGAATAACGCCAGAGCGGATGCCAAAAGCCCAAGGCGGCCCAAAGGGCCAAATGAGTTTTGGCGTAGTCGGCGGCGTTATTTGACTGGCCGTGCGGCCCAACCCGAGCGTGACAAGGCGAAGCGCGAGCATAGGCCGCACAAGGAGGAATCAGAATGAACACCCCCATACAGGAGCCAAAGCTGCGCGGCCCGCTGCGCTTTTGGTTGGGGGCTATGTGGTTCAGGGCGAAGCGGACAGCCTTCTGGTATACCGGCGGCGTAAAATTCGCAAGGGTACGCCAGCAGGCTGACTGCCCTTATGTGGCCGCCTCCCACGCCACGCCGCTGCTGCGAAAGCTGAAGGATGTGGACATGGCATTGCAGCACAACAAGGTGCACAACCTGTCTCTGGCGGCGGCGCGGCTGGACGGCGTGACCCTTCTGCCCGGCAAAACGTTTTCTTACTGGAGGTGCATCGGCAACCCTACGGCGCGGAAGGGCTACCGAGAGGGGATGCTGCTACGGGGCGGGCGGCCTGTGGCGGCGGTGGGCGGCGGCTTATGCCAGATGTCGAACCTCATTTACTGGATGACCCTCCATACGCCGCTGACGGTGGTGGAGCGGCACCGCCATGGCTATGACGCTTTCCCCGACTCCAACCGTACCCAGCCTTTCGGAAGCGGTGCCACCTGCTTTTATAACTACCTCGATTTGATGATACGCAACGACACGCCCCATGTGTACCGCCTGCACGTCACAGTGGGGAAAACCCATCTGGAGGGGGAGTGGCGGTGTAGCGCGCCAGCGGAGCAAACCTATGAGGTGTACGAAAAAGACCACGAGATACGGGGAGAATACTGGGGCGGCTTCACCCGCCACAACACCATTTTCCGCAAGGTATTTGACTTGGATGGGAACCTGCTGGCGGACGAATATGTGACGGAGAACCACGCCATTATGATTTACAATCCGATTTTGCCGGAGACATTGCCATGACATTTGACGAACTGAAAGACAAGGCCCACAGCCTGCCCCTCCAGCCCGGCGTCTACATCATGCAGAACGCCAAAAACGAGGTTATCTATGTGGGCAAGGCCAAGGCCCTGAAAAATCGGGTGAGCCAGTATTTTATGGACTCATCCTCCCATACGGAAAAGACCCGGACGATGGTAAGTCAAATTGACCACTTCGACGTTATCATCGCCGACAGTGAGTTCGAGGCGCTGGTGCTGGAGTGTTCCCTCATCAAGCGGCACCAGCCCCGGTACAATATTCTGCTGAAGGACGACAAGGGCTATCCCTATATACGCTTGTCGGTGAACGACCCCTATCCCCATTTTTCCATTGCCACCCGTCCGGCGGAGGACGGCGCCCGCTACTTTGGCCCCTATGGAGTACGGGGCGCGACGCAGGATGTTATTGAGGCCCTCCAAGCGGCGCTTCGTCTGCCGATATGCGGCAAAAAATTCCCGCGGGACATCGGCAAGGAGCGCCCCTGCCTCAATTTCCACATGGCGCGGTGCGAAGGCTGGTGCCGCGCTGAGATGACCCAGAGTGAGCATCAGGAGCGCATTGGACAGGCCATCCGTCTGCTGAACGGCCAGTTCAAAGAGGTGCTGGCGGAGTTGAAGGAGCATATGGAGCAGGCGGCGGAGGACTTGCAGTTTGAGCTGGCCGCCGAGTTGCGTGACCGCTGCAAGGCCATCGAACTGCTGGGCAAGCGGCAGAAGGTGGTGGCTGGTTCCCTGGCGGACACCGACGTGGTTGGCTTCCACCGGGGGGAGGCCAAAAGCTGCTTTGTGGTGCTCCACTTTGCGGAGGGCGACCTGGCTGCCAAGGACATGGAGTTGATTGAAACCCCCATGGAGGACAACCTGGAGGAAACGGTGGCAGCCCTGACCGTCCAGTATTACGGCCCCAAGGGCCGCCTGCCCAAGCAGATTTTGCTGCCCTGCGAGGTGGGTAACGACGCGGCGCTTGCCCGAATGCTGTCCGAGCAGGCGGGCCACCGGGTCTATTTGCTCACCCCTCAGCGCGGGGCCAAGGCGGAACTTATCCGTCTGGCGGAGAAGAACGCCCGGGAAGAGGTGGAGCGTGCTACTACCCGTGAAGAGCGCCGCAACAAGCTGCTGGAAGCCCTCGGCGCGATGCTGGGTATGGCGGAACCGCCCAAACGCATCGAGAGCTACGATATTTCCAACACAGGCGCGGCGGACATTGTGGCGTCCATGGTGGTGTTTGAGAACGCCCGCCCCCTGAAGCGGGATTACCGCCACTTCAAGCTGAAGGACATGGACGGCCCGGACGATTACGCCTCCATGGAGCAGGTGCTCACCCGGCGGTTCCGCCGCTATCTGGACGGAGACGAAAAATTCGGCGCGCTGCCCGACGTGCTGTTCATCGACGGCGGCGAGAACCACGCCGCTGTGGCCGAGCGGGTGACGGCGGCCTTGGGGTTGTCCATTCCGGTGTTTGGCATGGTGAAGGACGACCGTCACCGCACCCGCGCGCTGGTCACTGCCGACGGGCGGGAAATTGGCATCCAGCAGAACCCGGCTGTGTTTGCGCTGGTGGGTCAGATACAGGAGGAAACCCACCGTTTTGCTATCGAGTTCCACCGCAAGCAGCAATCCAGCCACTTGAAAGGGAGCGTGCTCGACCAGATAGAGGGGGTCGGCCCCAAGCGGCGGAGCCAGCTTCTAAAACACTTCAAAAGCGTAAAGAATATCAGAGAGGCGTCCCTTGCGGAGTTGGAGGAGGTCGTGGACAAACGCACCGCTAAAGCGGTGTACGACCACTTCACCGCGGCGGACAAGCCCCAAAAGGGGCGGGACGAGACATGAAAAAAACCATGTTGGCGGCGGCGCTGTGCCTGCTCCTGCTGACGGGGTGCGGCGTGAGCGGGGAAACAAAGCAAACGCCCCCAGCCGACGGAAACGCCCGTTGAAACAGAGCAGGCCACGGAACTTTTAGGCTTTCCCATCGATGAGAGCCACGACGCCTTTTATGTGGGCAGCGGCGAGGAGAACGGACGGACGCTGCTGGCGACGGCGGCATGGGAAAACGGGGCATGGCGGCTTTCCGTCTGGGAGCCGCATGACCTGTCTGAGCCTATCCAGACCATAACAGCGGAAGGCAGCGTAGTGGAGCGCGTGAGCACCGTGGGAGATTTCAATTTTGACGGCGATACGGACTTTGGGTACGCCGTATTTCTTGGAGCTCATAACAATGTGCGCTACACCTTTTGGCTCTGGGACGAGGAGCAGGGGCAGTTTGTGGAGTCGCCGGAATGTTCCGCGCTGTGCAACCCCCAGTTTGACGTTGCGACTGAGACCGTTTCCAGCTACATCCACCGGGACGCTGGGGCTTTTACCAAAGAGTTTTACCACTGGCAGGATGGAGCACTGGCCGCCGTTCGTCAAATTGATGTGGGCGGTCAGATGGTGGAGACGGGGGACGGCCCGCAGCTTGCGCCCGCCTTGCCGGAGGCCACGGGACCAGTCACCCAGACGCTGGTGGTGACCGACTGGGTCAACGGAGAACCGCAAGAGGTGTACCGCCGCGTTTTTGAGACCGGCAGCGATGCTGTTTTTGAGGAAGCCGAGCGCTGGTATGACCTCAACTACCACGGCGAATGACCGGAGAAAGGATATGATGTTATGCGCGTCATCACAGGAATTGCCCGGGGGCGGAAGCTAAAGGAACTGCCCGGCATGGAGACCCGCCCCACCACCGACCGGGTGAAGGAGTCGATTTTCAACATCATCCAGTTTGACGTGCCGGGGCGGAAGGTGCTCGACCTGTTCGCCGGAACCGGCCAGCTTGGGGTGGAGGCTCTGTCCCGAGGCGCGAGCAGCGCGGTCTTTGTGGACGCGCGGAAGGACGCCGCCAATTTGGTGCGGGAAAACCTGAAGCTGACCGGCTTTTCCGAAACCGGTCGGGTGGTGCAGGGGGACGCGCTTGCCTTTTTGCGCTCCTGCAAGGAAAAGTTTGACGTGATTTTCCTCGACCCGCCTTATCAGACCACCCTGTTGGACGAGGCCCTCTCCGCCATTGCGGCAATTGACATCCTCTCGAAAAATGGTATAATCGTCTGTGAGAGTACGGCAGACCGCGAATTGCCTGCGCTGGAGCCACCCTATGAGAAGGGGAAGGACTACCGCTATGGTAAGATAAAGCTGACGGTTTACCGCCGACTGCCGGAATGAGGAAAAGAGAAACGCCATGAGTGAACATAACATTGCCATCTATCCCGGCAGCTTTGACCCCATCACCTTGGGACACCTGAATATTATCAAACGCACCTCCCGCATTTTTGACAGGCTCATCGTATGCGTGATGGTGAATTCAGAAAAGCGCGGATTGTTTACACCGGAAGAGCGGGTGGATATGGTCCGCCGGGTGACCGCTCGCTTCTCGAATGTGGAAGTGGATTTTTCTGACAAGTTATTGTCGGAATATGCCGAAAGCAAGGGCGCCCATGTGGTGGTGAAGGGCCTGCGGGCCATGTCCGATTTTGAAAAGGAATTCCAGATGGCGCATATCAACCGCCGTTTGAATCCGGCGCTTGATACCATGTTTCTGACCGCCACGGAGAAATATACCTTCCTCAGCTCCAGCGTGGTGAAGGAATTGGCGGCCTATGGCGCGAACTTGAAGGAGCTTGTTCCGAGGGAAATCATTGACGAGATTGAGGCCAAAATGCAGCAACGAAAGGAAGAGAAACATGGCGACCGGCATTGATGAATTGT
Source organism: Oscillospiraceae bacterium (assembly GCA_022793685.1). GTDB lineage: Bacteria > Bacillota > Clostridia > Oscillospirales > Oscillospiraceae > CAKUEI01. The sequence goes on along the minus strand of JAAWDI010000043.1, from coordinate 1,059 downwards.
TCAATATGCTCTATGAGATGATTGACGAAGCAAAGAACGCTCCCCTCAGTTCGGACAAGTGCGTGCTGGAGCGGGACAAGGCGCTCGACCTGCTGGACGACATCCGTGCGCAGTTTCCGGTGGAGCTGGCCGAGGCGAAGAAGCTGCTGGCCGCCCGCAATGAGTACATCACCTCCGCCCGGCGGGAGGCTGAACTGATTCGCAAGCAGGCGGAGGAGCAGGCCAAGCAGATGGTGGCGGACAACGAGCTGACCGCGCAGGCCCGCCAGCGCAGCAATGAGATGATGCGTCAGGCAGAGGAGCGTAGCCGCGCCTTGAAGAAAGCTGCCCACGAGTATTGCGACGACGCGCTTCGCCGCACGGAAGAGGCTGTGGCGGAGGCGTATGACGAAATCAAAAAGTCCCGCGTCCGTTTTCGGGCGGCGGCGGGGAGCGCGCCGGGTGCGCCGTCCTCAAGTTCCCGTCCCCAGATTTATGATGCAGCCGCTGACGAGGATTGAGTTCAGAGTATCAAAGCAGGAGACCGGTACGGCCGGTCTCCTGCTTTTATTTTAGCGATGCGGGAAATGTCTTTTGGAGAACAGACGGGCGGGGCGCAGAGTGCTATATTGAAAGAAAAAAGGCAGGAGGAGAACGCCATGAATCCATACTTTCCCCATCTATACGAGCCGATTCGCATCGGCGGCTTGACCCTGAAAAACCGTTTGATTTCCGCGCCTACTTCTCAGGCAGACTTGGAGCGCAACGGCACGCTTGGGTTACATAATATCGCTTACTATGGCCATAAGGCCCGCGGCGGCGCGGCCCTTGTGACCATCGGCGACGGCATCGTTCATCCCACCGGACAAGACCACCCCTTGCAGGTGCGGCTTTATACCGACGACTGCTTGGCGTCGTTGCTCCGCTGCGCGGAGGAGATACACAAATATGACTCCAAGGCCTGTATGCAGCTTTCCCACGGCGGTATCGTGTGCAACCCCGCTTTCATCGGCGGCCGTCGTCCGCTGGGGCCGTCGGAAACTCCGGTGTCCATCGGTTTCCAAACAGTGGACTCAGTGG
>JAAWDI010000042.1 GCA_022793685.1 Oscillospiraceae bacterium | reverse complement strand
GGGCAGGAAGGTCAGCACGCCGCCCACGCCGCCAATTACGCCGTCCACCAGCAGGCTCTCCACCCACGGGGCCACGCCCGTCCCTTGCAGAAAACCGCTTACCGCTCCTGCCAGATGAGCGCCCACCAGCTGCTCCACCCCATCGGAGAGGAACGAACCAATGGGGCCAAAGGTCAGGGCAAACATGGCCAGCATCATCAGCAGGAATACCGGTATAGCCAGATATTTGTGGGTTACGATGGAGTCGATTTTGTCCGAGGTGGTCATGTGCTCAGGCCGGCGGCCCTTTTTCACCGACACTTCCACCACGCTTTGAATAAAGCGGTAACGGGCGTCGGCAATCAATGTTTCGCTGTCGCCCAAATCGTAAGCGTCCTCATATTCGGCGCGCACGTCCGCCACCCGCCGCTTTTCCTCTTCTCCAAGGCCGAGGGCCTCCTCCACCAGCGCGTCGCCCTCCATCAGCTTGACGGCACACCAGTGGGCGGGCAGATGGGCGGCATAGGCCTTGTCATGCACAAACTCCCCCACCTTGTGGTGGAGGGCGTGGGTATAGTCGTCATAGAGATCGTCCGGCTCAATTGTAAAGCCCATGTGCATCTGACGATGGGCCTCTTTCAAGAGTGCTTCCACGTTCTCCCCGCTGCGGGCGGTGATGGGGATGACGGGCACCCCCAACGCACGGGAAAGCCGCTCCACGTCCAGCCTGTCGCCGTAGCGTTCCACCTCGTCCATGAAGTTGAGGGCGATGACCATGGGGCGCTCCAGTTCCAGAAGCTGGGCGGTCAGATAGAGGTTGCGCTCGATGTTGGTGGCGTCCACGATGTTGATGATGGCATCCGGCCGCTCTCCCACCACAAAGTTACGGGCCACAATCTCCTCCATGGAGTAGGGCGACAGGGAGTAGATGCCGGGCAGGTCCACAATGGTGACCGGCTTTCCGTCCACCTTGGCAGAGCCTTCCTTTTTCTCCACCGTCACGCCCGGCCAGTTGCCCACATACTGGTTGGAGCCGGTCAGGGCGTTGAACAGGGTGGTCTTGCCGCAGTTAGGGTTGCCCACCAGCGCCAGCTTCATTTCCCGCTCGTCGTGGTCGAGGTAATCGGGGCGGGAGGCGTGCTGTGCCTGCTCATGGCTGTGGGCGGCCGACATCCGGCGGAGGGTTTCCTCGTCCGGAATACGCTGCACCATGCCCTGCCGTCCGTGGCTGTGGGGCCGCTGCACGGGGTTCTCTCCCTCCGGGCAGAGGGTGATATATTTTGCGTCCTCCTTCCGCAGGGACAGCTCATAGCCCCGCAGGTTCACCTCAATCGGGTCGCCAAAGGGAGCGATTTTGCGTACCATGATTTCCGTACCCGGCGTCAGGCCCATGTCCACCAGACGGCGCTTGACAGGCCCCCGCTCGCTGCCCACGCTCTGAATCACGCCCTTTCCGCAGGGCGGCAGCAAATCCAAGGTGCGAACGGCTTCCTTGACGTCATTCATAGCAGGCTCACCTCCGGTCTCTTTTAATCAATATGCAGCAGGCGGGCAATTTTGTCCCCCTTGGGCATCAGGGAGAGGTCATCCCGCGAAATCGCATGCAGAGCAAGCACCAGCACCAGATACACCACCAGCGCCGCCAAAATGGAGGCAAACGTCGCAATGGTGTTGCCCGTAAAGCCGCTGACCAGCCGGTACACGGCGTAAGCCGCCGCGCTCATGCCAACGGTGGCAAGGGCCGGTTTTGCAAAGATGCGGGCAAAGCCGGGACAGCCCCGTACCACCCGTTTGACGATGATAAGACCCAGCACCGACACGATGGCATAGCAGATGAGGGTGCCGATAGGCGAGCCGAAGATGTTGACGGACGGGATGGCCACCACAAAATAGTCGAAGAAAATCATCACAAGGCCGCCGATAAGCATGGTGATGATGGGCAGGAACACAAAGCCGTGGGCCTGCAAAATGGCGTTGGTCACCTGCATCACGCACACAAAGATGGCCGCAATACCCAGAATGGACAGCAGCGGGCCGGACAACTCCGGGTCAAGGCTGTGGAACAGCAGCTTGACGATTGGCTTGCCCAGCACGCACAGCCCCGCGCCCGCCGGGAACGCCAGCAGGGCGGTCACCCGCAGGGAGGAGCCGACGATTTTGGCCGCGCCCTTCCTGTCCCGCACCGCCCGCGCGGCGGACACCGCTGGGATGAGGGCGGCGGTGATGGCAATCATGAAGGAGGACGGCAAAGCATACACCGTCATCACGCCGGAATAGGCGGAGAACAGGCTGCGGCTCTGGTCCAGCGTCATGCCCAGCGCATCCTGCAAGCGTCCCTGCACAATGGCGGAGTCCACAATGGTGACGATGGATACCGCCGAGGAGCTGAGGGTGATGGGCACCGCCAGCGCCATGAGCCGTTTGAACACCATTCCCGTCGGCTCCACTCGGTCGCCCCGGCGGCCCAGCGGCTCATCCCGCTTCTGCCGGAGGTAATTGAGGGCCATATAGGCAACGCCCAGCACCGTGCCGACGGTAACGCCGGTGATTGCGCCTGCCGCCGCCGTGGACTCGCTCTGGCCGATTTTGATGAGGTAGCTGGCCAGCGCAAGACCCACCACCAGCTTGCACAGGGCCTCGATGATTTGAGAAATGGCGGTAGGGTGCATCCGGGCGTGACCCTGGGCGTAGCCCCGGAATACCGCCATGCCGCATACGCACACCACGGCAGGCGCCAGCGCCTTGATGCCGGGCGCGGCAAGGGGGTCGTTCATCAGCCCCGCCAAGCCGTCGGCGAAGAAATACATGATAACGAAGGCGGCCGCGCCCAACGTCAGGAAGGTGACCAGCGCCACCCGGAATACCTTCTCCACCTGATTGCGGTTGCCGAGGGCGCTGGCCTCGCTCACCAGCTTGGAAAGCGCCACAGGCAGACCTGCCGTGGAGACATTGATAAGCAGGGAGTATATATAATAGGCGTTGCTGAAATCCGCATAACCCTTGCCGAGGATAGAGACGATGGGGATTTTATACAGCGCGCCGATTACCTTGACAATGGCGATGCCCATGGCCAGAATGGCCGCGCCGCCAAAAAAGGTGTTCTTTTTTTCTTCCCGCACAGCGCCCGTCCCCCTTTCTTCTGCGTCAGCGCAGTTCGTTTTAAGTTCAACTGGTTATTATAGCGCAAAACGCTCTCGTTTGCAATTATGAATAGATGAAATACCCCGTCTATTATAACGCGATAAAAACAGCCGCCCAATCGTGGGCGGCTGCCATGTTCAAAGCCATTGTATGAAAGCAGTCTTATCTTCGCTGTTATATCCGGCGCGGCGATAAAAATTCAACGTGCTCTCCTGTTTCGTTCCAGTGAGCAGCATCATTTTATAACCGTTTTCTTTCCGTACGATTTCTCTCGCATAATTGAGGCGCTGGGTTGCAAGGCCCCTGTTCCGGTGCGCTCCATCTGTAACCACATTTTCAATCAAAGCATAGGGCTGTTGATGATGGGACAGGTTTGGAACGATGACGCATACGCAAGAGGAGACAATCACTCCCTCGTCTTCCGCTACAATGATATGATGGCCGCAATCCTCCAAAATGCGCTGCCACAGGTTTTGGAGCTGTTCTGTTTTTCAGGCATGGCGTTTTGATGCAATTGTGTATATAAAGCCATCAATCCAACAAAATCATCGTACACAGCCTCTCGAATTACCATTCCCGTCCCCTCATTTTCATTCCGCCGTCTGGCTGCGGCTCGTGTCATACCACAAAACCCCCGCTCCACTGTTTCAGGAGCGGGGGCTTTCCCGTTAAAACAATCCGGAGATAACACCGTTCTCGTCCACGTCGATTTTTTCCGCAGCGGGAACTTTCGGCAGTCCCGGCATGGTCATGATGTCGCCGGTCAGCGCCACCACAAAGCCTGCGCCTGCCAACACCTTCACCTTCCGCACCGTAATGCGGAAGCCCTCCGGCGCACCCAGCTTGGCCGCATCGTCGGAGAAGGAATACTGGGTCTTTGCCATACACACCGGCAGGCGGCCATAGCCCAGCTCTGTCAGCCGCTGAAGCTCTTTGGCCGCCGCCGGAGCAAAGTCCACACCGTCCGCACGGTAGACCTTTTGGGCCACCGCCTCGATTTTTTCTTGCAGGCTCGCCTCGTCCTCATAGGCAAAGCGGAAGCGGTTTTCACCCTCGTCCATGACCCGCAACACCTCGCCAGCCAGCTCCTCGCCGCCTGCACCGCCCTTGCCCCAGACCTCGCTAAGCGCTACATTAACGCCGAACTTGCCGCAGGCCTCGCGGATAAGCTGCAGCTCGGCCTCACTGTCGCTTGCAAAGCGGTTGATGGCCACCACGGCGGGCAGGCCGTAAACCTGCGTGATGTTCTCCACATGGCGCACCAGATTGGGCAAGCCCTTTTGCAGTGCCTCCAGATTTTCAGCGTTCAGCTCTGCCTTGGGGCAGCCGCCGTGATGCTTCAAAGCGCGCACCGTGGCCACAATGACCACCGCCGCCGGAGTCAGACCCGCATAACGGCACTTGATGTCCAGAAACTTCTCCGCACCCAAGTCAGCGCCGAAGCCAGCCTCCGTCACCACATAATCGCCCAGCTTCAAAGCCGCGTCGGTGGCAGACACCGAGTTGCAACCGTGGGCGATGTTTGCGAAGGGGCCGCCGTGGATAAGGGCCGGAGTGTGCTCCAGCGTCTGCACCAGATTGGGCTTGATGGCATCCTTCAACAGGGCAGTCATGGCCCCCTGCGCCTTCAGGTCGGAGCAAAATACCGGCTCGCCGGAGCGGTTGTAGGCCACCACCATGCGTCCCAGCCGCTCCTTCAAATCCATCAGGTCGCTGGCGAGGCAAAGTACCGCCATAATCTCGCTGGCCACGGTGATGTCATAGCCGTCCTCACGGGGTACGCCATTGGGCTTGCCGCCGAGGCCGCACACAATGTTACGAAGCTGGCGGTCATTCATGTCCACACAGCGTCGCCATGTGATGCGGCGCACGTCAATGTCCAGCGCATTGCCCTGCTGGATGTGGTTGTCAAGCATGGCGGCCAGCAGGTTGTTAGCCGCGCCGATGGCGTGGAAGTCTCCGGTAAAATGGAGGTTGATGTCCTCCATAGGAATGACCTGCGCATAGCCGCCGCCAGCCGCGCCGCCCTTTACGCCGAACACCGGGCCGAGAGAAGGCTCACGCAGAGCAAGCACCACGTTTTTGCCCATGCGGTGAAGTGCGTCGGCCAGACCCACGCTGGTTGTGGTCTTGCCCTCGCCCGCCGGGGTTGGATTGATGGCGGTGACCAAAATCAGCTTGCCCTTGCGCGGCGCCTGGCGCAGCGCACCCACGTCAATCTTGGCCTTGATGCGGCCGTAAGGCTCAAGCATGGCGTCTGAAAGGCCCAGCTCGGCGGCAATTTCTGTGATGGGAAGCGGCGTTGCGGCCTGTGCAATCTCAATGTCTGTTTTCATTTCGGCATCCCCCTGTTTTTCGGTGCGCACACAAAAAGGGCGCACCGCATTTTTGCAGTGCGCCCAGACGGTCGGCAGTCATACGGCCGCACTCCACGTGGTTCCCCACTTCCGTCAGTCATGCGGTTACCATTAAAATAACACACCCCTCCTCCCCCTGTCAAGGCTTTTCCAGCCCGCACCCGCCACACCCCGCGTGCATAGGCTGGATTGTGAAAATACAGGGAACTGGAGGGTTCTTTTATGTCTCAAACACCGCAAATCGAATTTTTCCTCGGGGCCAATTCCCCGTCCGGCTTCTACTCGCTTTACGACCAGCTTCTTCCGCCTGAAAGCGCTGCCGCCATCTACATACTCAAGGGCGGTCCCGGTTGCGGAAAGTCCACTCTGATGCGGGCGGTCTCAAAGCGCTGCAAGGAGGCCGGTTATGAGGTGGAGCACATCCTCTGCTCCGGCGACCCCGCCTCGCTGGACGCGGTTATCATTCCCGCTCTCCGGGCGGCCATTGTAGATGGTACGGCGCCCCACGCCGTTGTTTCACAAGCACACTAAAATTTCCAGATGACCGTCACTGCTTGCCTGCCTGTATCCTGTTCCCGCTCCCCGATTTCGATTTGTTCCACCAGAGCGGTCACCAGTTCCCGCGGAACCGTCTTCAGTTCCAGCAGCTCCTGCGCCTCATCTATCCCCTTCTCCTGCTCCTGTCGGTCCAGTTTCCCACAGACCTGTGCAAGCCGCTCCTCCAAACGCTCCTTCTCACGTTGAAAAGATAAGTTCCATTCCGTGAACTGCCCTTCGCTCAAAACGCCGGAAGCTCTGTCAAGGTACAGCGTCCTCAACGCCTGACCGCGCTTTTCTATCTGCACGGCAAGTGCTCTTCGCTCCTGCTCCAGCGCCGCCCGCTTGGCGTCGTTCCGTAGCGGTATGCTCCGCGCATCCACGCGGCAGTTCTTAACATGCTGCCGGATACGGTCAGAAACCAAACTCATGAGCCGGTCAAGACGGATGGAGTGCCTGCTGCACAGTCCCCCGCCCGCAGCATACCGTCCACAGCGCAGATATGTCTGCCTGCCGTTGGAGCATTTACACATGGCGCTGCCGCAGTCGGCGCACCGCACAAGTCCGGCCAGCAGGTGCACCGTTCCCCCGCCGTCTGTCCGGGCGCGCAGGCGCAAGCCCTGCCGGACTGCCTCGAAATCCGTCCGGTCAATGATGGCCTCATGGGTGCCCTCCACCCGGTACCATTGTTCTTTCGGCGTTTCTATGACCGTCTTGGACTTATAGCTGACCTTTCTCCGGCGGCCCTGCACCATCACACCCGTATACATCTCATTGGTCAAGATGCGGCCAACGGTGGTCTTGCTCCACAGGCCGGCCTCATTCTTCATAGGGTGGCTGCTCATCCAGCCCCGTTCCGCCTTGTACTTGGTGGGATTGGGGACGCCCTGCCGGTTCAGCATGGCGGCGATGCTTTGCCGCCCATGTCCCTCCAGCGACCAACGGTAGATTTGCCGGACGACCGCCGCCGCCGGCGGGTCAACGACGAGTTTGTTCTTATTGGCGGGGTCTTTCTGATAGCCATAGAGAGGGAACCCGCCGATGTACTGGCCTTCCCGCCGCTTCAGGTCAAGCACCATGCGGACGTTTTCGGATAAATCCTCTAAATACCATTCATTTACCAGTCCATTTATCTGCCGGGCCTTCTTGTTGCCCTTGACCTCGGTGTCGGCGTTGTCCGCCACCGCAATGAAGCGAACGCCCCAGACAGGAAACAGGCCATGAAGGTATTTCTCTACCAGCTCCATGTCCCGCGTGAAGCGGGATTGAGTCTTACAGAGGACAATCTGGAATTTCTTCTGCTGTGCCGCCTCAAGCATACGGTTAAAGTCCGGCCGAAGACTGTCCGCCCCGGAATAATCCTCGTCGCAGTAGACCTTATAAACGTCCCAGCCCCGCTCAGCGGCATATTGAGTCAGCAGGGCTTTCTGGTTCTGTATGCTCTCAGACTCGGACGCTTGCTTCTCCTCGTCCTCCTTGCTCAGCCGCACATAAACTGCACAGAGAGGCCGCTCCTCTCCCTCGTCACGCTTCATCATTTGCAAAGCCTGCGTATCAGCCATGCCATCACGGCCTGCCGTACCCGCTCCTTGTCCGGTTCCGTCCGTCCGTTTTGGTACTGCTCCTTCAGGTCAAAAACAGTCTCTTTCATGCAGAACACCTCCCGTTGAAGGCTATGAAGCTCTACCGGAAGATATGAGCCCCACGGAAAGGTCCGGCCCCAAAAGAACATGAAGCCCTGTCCGGCGCGCTGCGCCGGACAGGGCTTCGTTCAAAAAACAGCCGTCCTATGAAATAGAGGCGTTCAAGCCTTTGGATACAAACAATTCCAGCGCCTGCTCCATCCATGCCCCGTCAGGCGGCTGAAGGTTCGGCAACGGGTCCTCCATCCCCAGCGCGGCATACTTCCCCGCCCCATAGCTGTGATAGGGCAATAGCTGCGTCAGCTCAGGCGGCGTGGGCAACTCCTCCAAAAAGCAGGCGACGGCGGACAGCTCCTGCAAATCGTCATTACAGCCCGGAATCACCGGAACGCGCACAAAGAAGGCTGCTCCAGTTGCCGACAGGCGGCGCAGGTTCTCTAAAATCAGGCCGTTGTCCACTCCGGTCAGCTTTTTGTGGAGGGCAGCGCTGTACGCCTTAACATCGTAGAGAAACAGGTCGGTATGGGGAAGCACCCGCTCGAAATGTCCCCACGGCACACAGCCCGCCGTATCCACCGCCCGATGGACGCCCGCCTCCCCCAGCTTTTTCAGCACAGGCACAATATAATCTGGGAACAGCATGGGGTCGCCGCCGGACAGGGTCACACCCCCTCCGGAGGTATCAAAGTAACGTTTGTCCCGCAGCAGCTTGGAAACCAGCTTCTCCGCCTCTTCCGGCGCGCCAAGTACCTTCAGGGCGCCGGACAAACAGTCCTGGGCGCAGTTCCCGCAACCGCTACACCGCTCACGGTGCAGGAGATGCTCCCCTGCCTCGGTGATTTCATACACCCCGTTGGGGCAGACGGCTGCGCACCGTGCGCATTTTGTGCAAACGTCGTCCAGAAACTGCAAAGACGCAGCCGAAGTAATGCACTCCGGATTGTGGCACCACAGGCAGCGCAGGTTGCAGCCCTTGAAAAACACGGTGGTGCGGATGCCGGGGCCGTCGTCCACCGAAAAGCGCTGGAGGTTGCTGATAAGAGGCGTTGTCATAGGCGGCGGCTCCTTTCTCCCCAATTTGTCGCGCCCGACGGGATGATTCGTCCTTTCAACATAGCACGGCCTGCGGGGGAAAGTCAAGCGTCCCGCTCTGCCTGCGCGTTCTGCCAAGACCCGCATACAGCGAAGAATTCAGCGGTTTTACCAAATGAAAATCTTTGACTTTGCTTGACATTTTCTCTCTTACGCGCTAACGTGATGGTGAGACAGTGCGGCATTCCCCTTCATGCCGCCGTTCAGAAGGAGTGTTGCACCGATGTTGCCTGAAGCCGCAGCCGTTGCCTGTAGTCCGCGCATTGCGCGACTGCGGGATGAGCGGGAAAACGACCATGACCGCAGTCAGATTCCCCACCGTGATAAGGTGTACCGTCGGGAGTTTGCCAAACACCCCGACGACTGCGCCGCCCTCCGTTTTGCCTATGGCTTTGAGGCCTTTCTGGCTGAGAAGAAAATACATCTGAAGCCCCACGACCTATTGGCGGGCTTCGCCTACCGCTATTCCTACAACACCACCCTGCCCGCGCTGATGCCGGAGGATTACGACCCTCTTTTCCGCCCAGAGTACGACATTGACAACGTTCGGGAGGCGCAGGAGGCCAAAGAGTTGGCCGGTCTGAAGGACGGCGACGAGGGCGCCGCCACGCTGGATATGTTCCCCCGCGCCGTCAAGGTCTGGCTCTATAAGCACTGGGAAAGCGGCCATATCCTGCCCGGCTACCACCGGGTGGTGGAACGGGGCTTTGGCGCGCTGGCCAGCGACGGCGAGGCCGCCTTGTCCATGGCCGACGACGAGCACCGCCCCTATGTTCAGGCCATGCTTATCTGCAACAGGGCAGCGTCCGCCTACATCCGCCGGTTTGAGGCGCTGGCCGCCGAGCTGGCCGCCGCCTGCGGCGATGAAGAAAACCGTGCCCACCTGCTCACCATTGCGGAGGCCTGCGGCCACATCGCGGAGGGCGCGCCCCGCACCTTCTTTGAGGCGGTACAGCTTATCTGGTTCATTCAGGAAATGCTCTATGTGGAAAACGACCCCTCTTCCATTTCCCTCGGCCGCCTTGACCGCACCCTGTACCCCCTCTATCAACAGGACGTGGAGGCAGGCCGCCTCACCTATGAAGAGGCCAGCGACTATATTGACGCCCTGTGGATTAAATTTTCCGCCAACCTGCACGCCTATCAGAATGTGACCTGCGGCGGCATCGACCCGATAACCGGCGAATTCACCGCCAACGACGTCACCTATATGATTATTCAGGCAACCCGCCGCCTGCGGTTTGACCAGCCCCTCATCTCCCTGCGCTACAACGACAATATGCCCGACAAGCTGTGGGCGGAATGTCTCGCCCTCATCAAAACGGGCACCGGCTTCCCCGCCTTCTTCTATGACGGCGCGTGTATCGCCGCCAAGGAAAAAATGGGCATCGCCCCGGAGGACGCCCGAAACTATGCCCTCATCGGCTGCGTGGAAATGGGCACCCCCGGCAAAGAGTACGCAAAAACCGAAGTGCTACGCATCAACTGGCCCATGATTATGGAGCTGATGCTCAATGGCGGCAGAACGCTGCTGCAAGACGAGCCGTTCCCTCTCCGGCAACAGCGGGCTTTGGACAGCATTAAGAGCTTTGAGGAGTTCTATGACTGGTATAAGAGCGAGATGCTCCACTTCGGCAGGCTTGGCATGGAGGCCGTCAACCTGCTGGACCCCGCCGTTATGGAATACTACCCCACCCCCTTCCTCTCCTGCACCATGGAGGGCTGTTATGAGAAGGGGCTGGACGTGACCGGCGGCGGAACTATCTACAACAACACCGGCGTCAGCGTCTGCGGCATGGCCAACACAGTGGACGCTCTGGCCGCCATCCGCAAGGTGGTTTTTGAAGGCAAAATTTGTACCCTTTCCGAGCTGGCGGAAGCCATGCGCGCCAACTTCGCGGGGTATGAAGCGCTGCAAAGCATCCTGCAAAACCGCTGCCCCAAATACGGCAACGACGACGACAGCGTGGACGGCATGATGGCCGACCTGGTGGCCGCCTTTGCCGCCGAAGTGGAAACCTACCGCAACCCCAGAGGCGGCAAATTCCAGCTTGGCCTCTACTCCGTGGAGGACCATGCCAAAATGGGGCTGCGCACCGGCGCCAGCGCCGACGGCCGCAAAGCGGCCACCAGTCTTTCCAACGCAATCAGCCCCGTACAGGGCCGTGATACCGTCGGCCCCACCGCCGTTATCAATTCCCTGCTGAAAACAGACCTGCGCGCCGCCACAAACGGTATGGTGCTGGATGTGAAGTTTAACCCCGCCTTTTTGGAGAACCCCCGCCACACGGAGGCGCTCAAGGCGCTGATTGACGCCTATTGCAAAAGCGGCGGCATGGAAATTCAGTTCAACGTCGTTGACCGGGCTACTCTGCTGGACGCTCAAAAACACCCGGAGCAGCACAAAGACCTGGTGGTGCGGGTGTCCGGCTTCTCCGCCTATTTCGTCACCCTGATGAAAACCACGCAGGATGAAATCATCGCCCGCACAGAATACACCAATATGTAACAAGGCATTGACGCCGGGCCACCGTAAAAAACAGCAGAGCTTGTCCCGCAAAGGTGTCCTTACGGCATAGCGCCCCACGTGGTGGAGCCTAAATATCCCGGCGTAGTTGAAAGTTATGTCAACCTCGGAGATTGTTACGATAAAGAAGGGCTTGGCGACGTGCGCACTGAAATTATGGCGTGCATGAAGGGCTATAAGGACTGCTACCGCCGGGCCTACCGCTGCCTGGGCGCATCGGCGGAGATTTCGGAAGACCTGCGGGCTATTTTGCTGACACAGTCGCTGGAAGAGCGAATGCAAAAGCGTGCCAAGGGTATCATCAAGCGGGAATTCAAGCGCACCGGCGGCGGAGCCGGCGCAGTACGTCAGCGGTTCCTTGGCGCTATGACGCCTGATGGCTCCATCTGTAAATTCAGCACCGCAAATGCCATTGCCAATCGGGTTTATGAGCTGGCAGACAATTACGGGCTGGCTCATCCCCTGCTCTCTCACCTGTTGACGGGCGCTACCGCCGCCGGATACGATGTGATTGCCTGTCCTTCTCCTATGGCGCCTGACCGGTTGGAGCACCTCATTATTCCAGAGCTGCGGCTGGCTTTTGTCACCGCCTCCGCCGCTGTCCCCTATGAGGGCCACCCTGACCGCCGCCTACGGCTGGATGCGATGGCCGACCGAGAGCTGCTTCGCCGGAACCGTCCCCGTCTCCGTTTCGCAAAAAAAGTAGCGGCCGCCCTGGTGGAAGAAGCGGCAGAATCTCTCGCCGAAGCCAAACGGATGCACGATGATTTGGAAGCGCTCTACAATCCCTATGTAAACTTCAACGCCGTCGACGAAGTCGCCGGACGGATTGCGGACGAAATTCTCTCCCTGCCTGCGTAAATTGTTGAAAATCAGCCCTCCCCGTTTTCCTTCGGGGAGGGCTGATTTTCTTCGTTGTTTTGACGGCTTGCAAACACATTGAAATACAAAGATTTTTCCGATTGTTCGTGAAATAACAAACTTATTTTTCGTCATTTTGCCAGCCCTTATTGAAAACGATGAGCAATTCTCGTTGGCTTTGTCAATTCCCAACAATCGGCCTCCTGGAGTACAATAAAAGAGAAAGAAACGGAGGCTTTGCCATGTCGAAAACGGAAACCATAAAGCGCTATGTGCTCTTTGTCATCGGCGTTTTCCTGATGTCAATGGGTACTGCAATCGTCACCCGAACGGGGCTGGGTACCTCGCCGGTCTCCAGCATCCCCTATACCCTTAGCTTGAAATTCGGCCTGTCGCTGGGCGCTTTCACCATGGCGTTCAACGTCCTGCTGATTGTGCTGCAAATCGTAATCCTGCGGAAGAATTTCAAGCCAATCCAGTTTTTGCAGGTTCCGGTGGTACTGGCGTTCAGTGTGTTCATGGATGTATCCATGTCCCTTATGTCCTTTATCAACATCAGCTTCTACCCCCTGCGCATCGTGGTGCTTCTGCTGGGCTGCGCCGTTCTGGCCCTCGGCGTCACCCTCGAAGTCACAGCTAACGTCGTAATGCTCACCGGAGAAGCCTTTGTCAAAGCGGTGTCCACCGTACTGAAAAAGGACTTCGGCACCATGAAAATCGCCATCGACGCCACCTTTACCGTGCTGGCCTGCATCCTCTCTCTGGTGCTGATGGGCGGCGTTTACGGCGTTCGGGAAGGCACTGTGGTCAGCGCCCTGACCGTGGGTATGTTCGCCAAGTTCTTCACCAAGCGGCTCGCCTTTTTGGACGCTATACTGTCCGACCGCACCGGCGAAACCGCAGAGGAAGCGCCCATTCTCCGCAAGGCGGGCGCGAACCACATCGTCATCACCATTGGTCGGGAATTCGGCAGCGGCGGCCATCTGATTGGCGAAATGATTGCCCAGCGGTTGGGTATCACCTTCTATGATAAGGAAATCATCGACATGGCCGCACAGGAGTCCGGCCTTGCGCCTGAGTATGTTGCCAAGAACGAGCAGAAAATGACCAACAGCCTGCTGTACGACCTGGTTATGCAGAATTATGCGTACAGTAAAGAGGACATGGCCCCTGCCGACGCGCTCTTTCAGGCTCAGAGCAAGGTCATCCGCACGCTGGCGGCCACTGAAGCCTGCGTCATTGTGGGCCGCTGTGCCGGACAGGTGCTGAAGGACGACCCCGCCTGCTTCCGCATCTTCGTCCACGCCAACAAGGAAGACCGTCTGCAACGCATTGTGAACGAGTACGGCATCTCGCCGGTGGAGGCGCCGGAGCAGCTGCAAAAGACCGATTCCCGCCGGGCCACCCATTACAAGCGCTATACCGGTATGACCTGGGGACTGGCAGAGAACTACCACATCAGCATTGACAGCAGCGTGCTGGGTGTAGACGCCACCGTAGACCAGATTTTGGACATTCTGGGCAAGTGGCAGCCCGCCGCCGCAAGCAACGAGGCCGCGTAAACGCTGTCCTGTAAAAAAAGGGCAAGGTAAGCCTAAAAGCTTGCCTTGCCCTTTTTTCAGCACTATAATGCCGTTTAGTTACCTCTTGGCTTTTCTGAAATGGAGCCATGATAAAATACCGATTGGAATAAAATACACGCACCAAAATTCAAGCGCGATAACCCCACCCATATTGGTTCCTCCATCCTGCGTGGAGCTCAACAGTCCTGTCATCGGCATGATAAAGCACGGAAAAAAGAATACTCCATGAACTAACATCAGGTATTTGAGCCACTTATCCGCTTTGGATTTTGCATGTATCGTCAGCCCAACGAAAAAAGTTGAAAGCGCCATCATGCCATACCCAAGCAAATCATAATGAAACAACAGCCCGCCGCGCGAAAAGTCCAGGATTTTCATGGCCTGTCCATTCAACGCGTCCAGCCGGACTGAGGTGGTCTGCGCAAAATAGACCAGAAGGACAAGGACGGCGTAGACCGCAGCAAATGCCAATCCGGCGTTTGCCGCCGCCTTGTGCTGTTCATCGCTTTCGCTGCAAAAGCCGGATGTCATCATGATGTATCCGATTGCCAAAAGCATACATACAAAATAGCTGCCAAATTCAAAAGGAATGAGCATACTGACCGCAAACAGTAAAACTGAAACCGTTGCGAGCAAAGCCCCCACACGTCCTATCGTTTGGTTCATTTTCACCCTCCGGTTCCGGCTTGTTGGAAGTCCTTGATAGAGCGGCGCTCCGCCTTGGACGGGGCGCCGCTCCTGTTTTCTATCAGACTTTCTTCCACTTAACGCCTTGGGGGGTATCCATGATTTCAATGCCCATAGCCTTCAGCTCGTCGCGAATGCGGTCAGCCTCAGTGTAGTTTTTCGCCTTTTTGGCGGCGGCACGGTCTGCAATCAGCGCCTCCACCTTGGCCTCCAGCTCGCCGTCTGCCTCCTGCTTCTGGTAGAGCAGGCCGAGCACGTCGGTGAACTCCTTCACCATGGCAAGGCACGCCGCGGCAAACTCCTTGGTGGGCGCGCCCTCTACGGCGGTATTCACCGCCCGCACCAGCTCAAAGAGCACGCCGATGGCGTCAGCGGTGTTCAGGTCGTCGTCCATGGCCTCGTCAAACCGCTGGCGGTAGCCGTCAAAGGTATTGACAACGGCTGTCTCATCTGCAGTAAGGCCGCCTTCCCTGCCGTTTTTGGAGAGGAATTCCAAATTTTCCGCCGCCGTATACAGTCGCTGAAGGGCCGCCTGAGCCTGCTCCAAGGACTCCTTGGAGTAATTCAGAGGGCTGCGGTAGTGGGCGGAAAGCATGAAAAAGCGAATGGGCTCATAGCCGTACACCGCCGCCGCGTCGCGGACGGTGAAGAAGTTGCCCTCCGACTTGCTCATCTTTTTGTTGTCGATGTTGAGAAAACCGTTGTGCATCCAATAGTTGACAAATTTGCAGCCGTTGGCGGCCTCTGACTGGGCAATCTCGTTCTCATGATGGGGGAATTGCAAGTCCTGCCCGCCGCAGTGGATGTCCATGGTCTTGCCCAAGTAGCGGTTGGACATGGCGGAGCACTCGATGTGCCAGCCGGGACGGCCTTGGCCCCAAGGGGAGTCCCACGCAGGCTCTCCGGGCTTGGCGGCTTTCCAAAGGGCGAAGTCCATGGGGTCTTCTTTCTGCTCGTTCACGTCGATGCGCGCGCCCGCCTCCAGTTCCTCAAGGGGCTGGTGGGACAGACAGCCGTAATGCGAAAATTTTTTGGTGCGGTAGTAAACGTCGCCGCCCGACTCGTAAGCATAGCCCTTGTCCACAAGGGCCTGCACCAACTCGATGATAGTGTCCATGTTCTCGGTGGCCTTGGGGTGAATGGTGGCGTTCCGCACGCCGAGGGCGTGGGCGTCCTTGAAATACTCCTCGATATACTTTTCCGCCACCTCCGCAGAGGAGATGCCCTCCTCGTTGGCACGGCGAATGATTTTATCGTCCACGTCGGTGAAATTCTGGGCAAAGGTGACCTTGTAGCCCCTGTATTCAAAGTAACGCCGCAGCACGTCGAAGATGATGATGGGCCGGGCGTTGCCCACATGGATAAAGTTATAGACAGTGGGGCCGCAGCAGTACATCTTCACCTCGCCGGGGGTGATAGGGACAAACTCCTCTTTCTTGCGGGTCATCGAGTTAAAGACCTTCATGCCTTGCTTTCTCCTTCCGTTTCCTTGGTTTCCTGCTCTTCGTTTTCATTGGATGCATTCAGCCGTTTTTCCAGCGCGGCCACTTGGGTACGCATTTTACAAAGCTCCTGCTGGACGGGGTCGGACACATGAATTTGGTCCACCTGACTGGCGTAATTCACCTTTTTCCCCCCGATGCGCACGATGCGGGCGGGTATGCCCACGGCGGTGGCGTCGGCGGGCACCTCGGTGAGCACCACAGCGTTGGCCGCAATGCGGGCGTTGTCCCCCACCTTGAAGGGACCGAGCACTTTGGCTCCGGTGGAAATCATCACGTTATTACCAATGGTAGGGTGGCGCTTGCCCTGGTCCTTGCCGGTGCCGCCAAGGGTAACGCCGTGGTAAATCAGCACGTCGTCGCCCACCTCGGCTGTCTCGCCGATGACGATGCCCATACCGTGGTCAATCACCAGCCGTTTTCCAATGGTCGCGCCGGGGTGTATCTCAATGCCGGTGCAGTGCCGGGCAATCTGGGAATTGAGGCGTGCCAAAAAGCGCAGGCCGTGCCGCCAGAAAAAGTTGGACACCCGGTGAAAGATGACCGCGTGAACGCCGGGGTAGAGTAGAAAAATCTCCAGCTTACTGCGGGCGGCCGGGTCGCGGCTCTGATACGCGCCCAGCAGCTCAGAAAATTGACCCATAGGGATAACACACCTCTCTCATTGATTAGAAACATCGCAAAACAGAGCAGACTTGCGAGGACGCAGCGGAGATATGCAGCTTCCGAAAACGAAAAAACCGCCTCTTGCGTCCGTCAGGACACAAGAGGCGGCAACAAACGCACCGCGGTTCCACTCTCGCTTTTCACTCGTTCCGGCCGGTAACGGGGCCGGAAAACCGGGGGCCATTACGCCCCGCGCTCCCGAATGCACTTCATACGCCCCCTGCGCAGAGCCGCTTTCAGTCGGTGGCGGCCCCTCTCTGTGCGTGGTTCGGCGTACTACTCTTTTCGTTCTTCGCGCTCACATGATTTATTATATTAGCATGGCCTGCCCCATGTGTCAAGCGGCGCGGACGCTGCCAAGGTCATGCCTTCGCTTTGCGGCGCACCTTGGTCAGGTCATAGCTGACGGTCAACAAATTCAGGATTTCTTCACGGGGAACAGAGCCGTCCAGTAAAACGGTCACCCAGCTTGCTTTATTCATATGGTACGCCGGAAGATAGCCTTTCGTCTCAAGCAGGGAACCAAGCAAAGCGGAACCGCATTTCACGTTGAGCACCGTCATAGCGTCATGGCAAGGTAACCCCAGCTTTTCTCCCGGTACGTCCATGATAACAGCATACCATTTCTTGTTGCTTTCATGCCGCAAAATGCAATAGGCCGGATGCTTGGCCCAGAGGTATTCCGGCTCAGAACCGAACTTCTCACCGGCATACTGGATGATTTCCTCCCGTTTCATGACTGCTCCTTACAGCTTCGTCCAGTCGATGGCCGTCTTGTTTTTGGCGAAATACTCCACGCCCGAATAGACGGTGGTGACCACGATGACGGCCACGCAGATATGATTCAGCAGGGCGGGGATGGGCAGCAGCATCAGGCAGATGCACACCATGGTGGAAGCCGTCTTGACCTTGCCCGACCACGCCGCCGCGATGACCGTACCCTTTGCGGAGGCAAGCATCCGCAGGCCGGACACTGCAAATTCCCGCGCGATGACGATGGCCAGCGCCCACGCGGGCATCAGGCCGGACTCCACAAACCACAGCATGGCGGAGGTCACCAGAATTTTATCCGCCAGCGGGTCCATAAACTTGCCGAAATCGGTGGTCTGGTCGTAGTGGCGGGCCACATAGCCGTCGATAAAGTCGGTGATGCTGGCCAGAATGAAAATGCCCAGCGCCGCAAGCATATGGTGGGGAAACTGAAAGTAAAGCGCCAAAAAGAACAGGGGAATCATCACCACCCGCGCCATGGTCAGCTTATTGGCCGTGTTCACAGAATCCCCTCCTCGTCCTCTTCACCCATCAAATCGCCGTCCTCCATGCCGGTCAGGCGCACCCACACAAAACGGCCCTGCTCCACCTGTCCGGCGGCGGTGAACAAAACACGGCCGTCGATGTCCGGTGAGTCGGCATAGGTGCGGCCCCAATAGCAGCCCGCCTCCTCGTCAAAGCCCTCGCACAGCACCTCGGCATAAGTACCCAACCTGCTCTCGTTGAACTCATCCATAATGCGCGACTGCAAATCCACCAGCAGTTCCACACGGCGGGCGGCTGTGGCCTCATCCACAGGGTCAGGCAAACCCGCCGCAACAGTACCCTCCTCACAGGAGAAGGGAAACACCCCCGCCCGCTCGATTTTCATCTCTCGGAGAAAATCGCACAGCGCATCGAAGTCCGCCTCCGTCTCGCCGGGGAACCCGCAGATAATGGAGGTGCGCAGCACCACATTGGAAATGCGCCGACGCAGCTTGCTGAACAGGCCGCGCAGCTCCTCCGCCGTACCCCTGCGGTTCATGGCCTTCAGCAGCTTGTCGCTGGCGTGCTGAATGGGAATGTCCAAATAATTGAGTATTTTCTTCTCCGATGCAATCACGTTAATCAGCTCGTCGTCCACCTCGTCCGGATAGAGGTAGTGCAGGCGTATCCAGCGGAAGTTAAGTTTACATAATTCTTTCAAAAGCTGGGGCAACAACCGCTTCCCCGTTAAGTCTGTACCATACCGGGTAATGTCCTGCGCTACCACAATCAGCTCTTTCACACCGGCGTCCGCCAGTCCCTTGGCCTCCTCCAGCAGAGACGCCATATCCCTGCTGCGGTAGCGCCCCCGCAGGGATGGGATAACGCAATATGCGCAGTGGTTGTCGCACCCCTCCGCGATTTTGAGATAGGCCGTATAGGGCGGCGTGGCCAGGATGCGGGGCGCATCCTCCACAGTATGGTCAATGTCCCCGAACAGGGCGGGGGCCTCCCCTGCCGCCAGCATATCCAGCGCGGCAGTCACGTCGGTATAACTGCCGGTGCCCAGCAGGCCGTCCACCTCCGGCAGGTCGGCCTGTATCTCCTGTCGGTAGCGCTGGGACAGGCAGCCCGCCACCAGAATTTTCCCCAGCTTGCCCGCCTTTCTCAGCTCGCCGAGGGCCAAAATCTGGTCGATGGCCTCGCTCTTGGCTGCGTCGATGAAGCCGCAGGTGTTGACCACTGCCACGTCAGCCCCCTCTGGGCTGCCTTGCAGGGTGTGGCCCGCCTGACGGACAAGGGCCATCATCTGTTCCGTATTCACCAGATTTTTCGCACACCCCAGAGAAATGAATGACACAGTCACAGCGCCACGCTCCTAATCGTCAAAAATATCCACCTGACGGCGGCGCAAGCCGTCGTTGATGTCCTGCCAGCGGAACCCACGGCGCGCCAGCGCGTCAGACACCTTTTTCAGCATCTTGCGGTCTGGGTTCCGGTCGTCCCCTAACCTTTTGGCCAAAAATGCGTCGATGGCCTCCGCCGGGTCGTCCCGCTCCTCCATGGCCTCCGCCCAGTACTCCCTTGGCACCCCCCTGCGGTACAGCTCGTCCTGTATCTTGCGGGGGCCATAGCCCTTTTCACTGTAATGGCGCGCCAACTGGCGGGCATACTCCCCGTCGTTCAAAAGGCCTAAACCGGTCAGCCAGTCGGCTATCTCAGCAGCCTCTTCCTCCGGTGTATCCCGCTCCATCAGCTTGCGCTCCAGCTCTTTGCGGGACAGGGGGCGCAGGGACAGCAGGTTGAGGGCGGTATCTCTCATCTTGCTCCGCTCCGCCGCCGCTTTCAGCCGTTTCAGCGTCTCTTCACCCAGCTCCATGCCGCTGTACAGGCTGAAATCGGCCACCTCCCGCTCGGTGACGCGCAAAAGGTCGCCGTTCTCCAGATGAAGGAGCCAGCGGCCTTTTTTGTGCTTGGAAGGAGACAGCTTATTCAGCGTCATCGTCGTCAAAATCATCGGCGGAAATGTCCACCGCGCGGCCTGCAGCCCGCGCCGCAATTTTAGCCTGATTGCTCATCAGCTTGAAGGAGTTTTTCCGAATCTCCTCCTCTACCGCCGCGGCCTCCTCCGGATTATCCTTGAAATATTGCTTGACCGCGTCGCGGCCCTGCCCCAGACGCACCTCGCCCTTGGAGAACCAGGAGCCGGACTTCTGGATGATGTCCAGCTTCACACCCAAGTCCACCAGCTCGCCCACCTTGGAGATGCCCTCGCCGTACATGATGTCGAACTCGGCCTCTCGGAAGGGAGGCGCCACCTTATTCTTGACAATCTTGGCGCGGGTACGGTTGCCAATCAACTCGCTGCCGTTCTTCAGAGCCTCAATGCGGCGAACATCCATCCGAACGCTGGCATAGAACTTCAGCGCCCGCCCGCCGGTGGTTACCTCCGGATTGCCGTAGACCACACCAACCTTTTCGCGAAGCTGGTTGATAAAAATAACGATACAGTTGGTCTTGGCGATGGAACCTGCCAGCTTCCGCAGAGCCTGACTCATCAGGCGGGCCAGCAGTCCCACATGGCTGTCGCCCATGTCGCCCTCAATTTCAGCCCGAGGCACCAGAGCCGCTACGGAATCCACCACCACCACGTCGATGGCGCCGGAGCGCACCAGCGCCTCGCAGATTTCAAGCCCCTGTTCGCCGGTATCCGGCTGGGAGATGAGCATGGAGTCGATGTCCACGCCGAGGGCGCGGGCATAGGTGGGGTCGAGGGCGTGCTCGGCGTCGATGAAAGCCACCTCGCCACCCTTTTTCTGGGCCTCTGCCAAGATGTGAAGGGCCAGCGTGGTCTTGCCGGAGGATTCCGGGCCGTATATCTCGATGATGCGTCCCTTGGGAACGCCGCCGATGCCCAGCGCCAAGTCCAGCGACAGGGAGCCGGTCGGGATGGCCTCCACCACAACGCCCACATTTTCGCCAAGACGCATAATAGAGCCTTTACCATATGCCTTTTCAATTTGAGACATGGCGGTCTCCAGCGCCTTCTTTTTGTCCGACGCCGGAGAAGCCGGCTCAATCACGCTCTTCTTTTTATCTGCCATACCGTGAATCCTCCTACCTGTTGTTACCCTTCTTCTTCCGCCGCCGCGGCGCTCCCTTCCACCACGCGCCAGACGCCGCCGGTGTCCTGAAAACTGGCGATATTCTGAAATTCGGCCTCTGCCATCAGTTTTTCCACGTCGCCCGCCTGTCGGATACCCACCTCGAAGAGCAGCGTTCCGCCGGGACGCAGGGCGTTCATCCACCGTGCTGTGATGGCGCGATAAAAATCCAAACCGTCCTCGCCGCCGTCCAGCGCCAAGTGGGGTTCATAGTCCCGCACGGTGGCGTCCAGTCCCGCAATATCTCCGGTGGGGATATAGGGCGGATTGCAGGCAATCACATCAAACTCCCCCAACGCAGAGGCAGGCGGTTCCTTCGCATTGGCCCGAACGGAAATCACCCGTGCGCTTAAATCGCTGCGGCGGATGTTCTGCTTGGCAACCTTCAAAGCGCCATCCGACCAATCGGCCAACGTCACTCTGCAATCTGGCGCATTGGCCGCCACCGCCAGACCGACGCAGCCGCTGCCGCAGCAGAGGTCGAGCACGCGGGCGCCCTCCCCTGCCGCGCGGGCGGCCAAAATGGCGCGCTCCGCCAGAAGCTCGGTGTCCATTCGAGGCACCAGCACCTCCGGCGATATATCCAGCGGCATTCCGTAGAACTCCCATTCCCCGACAATGTATGCCACCGGCTCGCCTTTCAGGCGGCGCTGAACCAGCTCCTCCGCCCGCTCCTCCACCTCAGCCGAGACGTAAAGCTGCATATCCTTAAAAAACTGCTGCCGACTCTTTTCCGCCGCATAACACAGAAGTTCCCGCGCTTCTAATTGGGCGCTCTCCACACCGGCGGCACGAAACCGCTTTCTGATATCCAGGCAAAGATTGTTATATGTCGTGGCCATGGAAGTCTCCCTCTTTCATGGTACTTGTTACGCGTTTCGCATTACCAGATGTCCGCACCCTTCTGGTCCGGCAGCACCTGCTTCAGCGCCTCGATGCCCACCTCTATCATGGTGTCGTCCGGCTCGAAGGTAGTGAAATTTTGCAGCCAGAGGCCGGGCTTCGTTAAAAACCGCGTCAGGGCGTTATCGTGGCGGCCCACCAGCCGGTTCAACTCATAGGTGATGCCCACAATAATGGGCAACATCGCCACCTGCAACAGCATCCGCACCACAATATTGGGCGGCGTAATGATGGAAAACAGCACGGAATAGAGCAAAATTGCCACGATGATGACCACAAACAGGAAACTGGTGCCGCAGCGGGGATGATGCCGGGGCATATCCCGGACGTTCTCCACCGTCAGCTCCAGGCCCCGCTCATAGCAAAAAATAGTCTTGTGCTCCGCTCCGTGGTAGGAAAACACCCGCTTGATGTCCTTCGTGCGGGAACAAAAGGCAAGGTAGCCGATAAAGATGGCGATGCGCACCACGCCCTCAAAGAGGTGGCGCACCCAAAAGGGCGTGCTGGGAAACACCGTCATGAACGCGCCGCCCAGCGCCGTTGGCACCAGCATAAACAGCACAATGGAAAAGACCAGCCCAACCGCAACCGCAAGGCCGATAAAGACAGACGCCGTTTTTTCGCTGCCCAGCTTGTCCGTCAGCCATGCGTCCAACTTGGACGGCTCTTCGTCCGCCTCCTCCTCATCCTCCGGATAGAATTCCGCGGAGTACATCAGGGCCTTGACGCCCTTCACCATGGAGTCGATAAAATTCACCGAGCCGCGAATGAAAGGCACTCCTAAAATAGGGTGCTTCTCTTTCACCAGCTGAAGCTCTTCCGTTTTAACCTCCAGCTCGCCGTCCGGCTTGCGTACCACGATGGACTGCTTGCTCGGCCCGCGCATCATAATACCTTCAATCAGCGCCTGCCCGCCAATCATGGTCTTGAAGGACGGACAGCTCTGTTTTTCTTCTGCCATTGGGGTATCTCCTTTGAACAGGCGCTTTTTCGCGCCTGACTGTGAATATTGTAGCATAAGGGCGGATAAAGCGCAAGAGAAAATCGAACTTATGTTCCACCTTTCAACCAGATGGACACCTGACAGCCGCCCCCGTCGGCGTTGCCGATTTCCAGCTTTCCGCCGTGGCGGGTGATTATCTCCTCGCACACCGCAAGACCGATGCCGCTGCCGCGGGCTTTGGAGCTTCCCTTATAAAACTTGTGCGTCACCAGCGGCAGTTCCTCCTCCGGAATGCCGGGGCCATAATCCCGAATGCGGATACGGACGCCGTTGTCCTCTCCCGGCTCGATGGAGGTGTCAATGCGTTTGCCTGCGCCGCCGTGCTTTGCCGCATTGTCCAACAGATTGCAGAACACCTGCCGCAGACGCTCCGGGTCGCCGGAGATAGGCGCGAACTCCTCCGAGCAGTCGGTGTGCACCAGCTCGATGCCCTCCCGTCGAAAGAATTCCCGATAGGTATAAACCGCGTCCTCCAGCTCTGCCTTGATGTCCATCTGCTCCACCGACAGGGTAAAGCGTCCGTCCTCGATGCGGGAAAACTCCAGCAGCTCCTCCACCATATTGGTAAGCCGCCGCGCCTCGGATACGATGATGCCCATGCCCTTCCGAACGTCCTCCGGACTGCGTACCTCGCCGTTTTGAATGGTCTCCGCCCAGCCGTTGATGGCGGTCAAAGGGGTACGCAATTCGTGGGAAACCGACGAGATGAATTCCGATTGAGTCTTTTCCGCCTGCCCTATCTTCATGGACATATCGTTGATGGCGTCCGTCAGCTCGCCGATTTCGTCGTCATACCGTTTTTCAATCTGAACGCCGTAGCTGCCCCCTGCAATCATGCGGGCGGTTTCGGTAATGCGGGCCACCGGTTCCACGATGGATTTGACAAAGTAGAGGTTGGAAAAGTATATCAGCGCCATGATAGCCGCCGCAATGGCACACACCACAACGGTCAGCTTGATAAGCTGCCGGTCCACCACCTTGGTAGAGCTTACTACCCGCGCAAGCCCCACAAGGCTCCCGTTGTGGAGAATGGGAGCCGTCACCGTCAGGATGCGCTCCCCCGTCTGGGGGTCGCTGCCCATCCAGCTTCGGGTCATCTTGGTTTCGATGGCCTGGCTGATGTCCTGGGTGCCGGGGCGGGTGCCTGCCGTCAAGCCGGAACTGGAGAGCTGTATTTGTCCGGCAGGCGTGATGAACTGCATCTCTAAAATGTTCTTTTCCTGGAAGTTGTTGATATAACGTTGGGCGTACTGGTTGTATTCGCTCTGGCTGTTGTAGTTGGTAAAATAGCTGGCCGCCTGGTCGGCCCGCAGTACCAGCCCGGATACCATTCCGTTATAGTAGTAGCTGGCCATGCCTGCGAAAAAAATCGCCAACACCGTCACCACAATGAGCAGGATAACGCCCACGCTGCTCCACATCCAGCGCCGCCGGATGCCGCGTACTTTCATGGAACGTTGCAGCAGGTTTTCCTTTCCGGCCATTTACAGCCCCCACTTATAGCCGTAGCCCCAAACGGTGGTGATATAAGTGGGGTTTTGAGCGTCGTCCTCGATTTTGATGCGCAGGCGGCGGATATTCACGTCAACAATTTTCAGCTCGCCCAGGTACTCCTTGCCCCACACTGCATCCAGTATCTCCTCGCGGGAAAGGGCCTTGCTTGGGTTGTCCATAAACAGCTTGATAATGGAATATTCCACCTGGGTCAGCTTGATGCGCACGCCGTTCTTCTCCAACGTGCGGTTGCGGGTGTTCAGTAAAAACGGCGGCTGGGACACCTCGCTGTTGTCCTTGGCCTCAGCGCCGCCTACCCGTCGGAAAAGCGCGTCAATACGGGCGGTCAGCTCCGCAGTGGAAAAGGGCTTTGTCATGTAGTCGTCCGCACCCGTCATCAGACCGGTCACCTTGTCCATCTCCTGGGTTCGGGCGGTCAGCATGATGATGCCGATGGTGTTGTCGGTGGCGCGAATACGGCGGCAGACCTCAAAGCCGTCAATATCAGGCAGCATGATGTCCAGCAGGGCCACCTTCACATCAGGGTTTTGCTTCAGCTTTTCCAGGGCCTCCTCGCCGGTGCTGGCCTCCACCGCCTCATAACCGGCACGCTTGAGATTGATAACCACAAAGCTGCGGATATTTTCTTCATCCTCCAAAACCAGAACTTTTTTCAATGTGGGCTTCCTCCTTACCAAGTGGATAAGATGAGGGAAAAGCGCTCTGTCAGGCTCTCCTGATTCAGGCCGCAGTCCCATCTTGTATCGTAAAATTCTGCTGCATAAATCGCGTCGCCGGTGTCCTCCAGCACAAAGCGGCCGCCCCGCATAGCCCGAATGGACCGGTTGTTGCCTCCAAACCGGTAAATGGTAAGGAACGGCTCCGCCTTTTCGCCTTCTCCCCGCCAGCGGCTGAAGGTAATCGACCGCTGGCTGTCGCTGTTGGTGACGGTATCGTTTCGCTGCACGGATATTTTCCCCGCCCAGCTTTCCGGCAGGGAGAGATACCATCCATCCTGCATATTGTGAAACGTGGTTGCCACCGCGGTGGACTCGCCATACTGGTCGTATTGCCTCCAGGTTATCACATAAAACGGCTCCGCCTGCGCCTCCCCGGGCAGTGGCTCCAGCTGGGGCAGCTCTACAATATAATCGCTGTTGATGTCTGTTCCCGCCACGTCGGAAGCGGCACGCTCCGTCTGCTCGCTCCAGCCGCTTTCCTCATTGCGGGTGATGTTTTGCAGTTCACCGTTCAGGAAAGTGAAAATATCAGTCACCAGCCGCTCTTCTGCCCGCACCGAAGTCACATAAAGAGCGGGTACCAATCCCGCCAAATAATTGGCCTGCTTTTTCTCCAGCGCCGTCACGCCGGACGAAAGGGGCGCCTGCGTGACCAGCTCCATCATACCGTCCCGGCCGGAATAGCATTCCACCCGGCTGTTGCCCTCCGACGTGTCAATCTGCGTCAACAGAATTTCTGAACGGCCGTCCCGGTCGATGTCCACCACGTCATAGCCGGTGTAAGCGCTTTTCATCATCTCCACCGGCTCCGTGCCCACCAACGAATAGGCTGACAGCAGGTAGACATCCTCGCTCATCTGCCAGCTTACCACCAGCTCTTTCCCCGGCAGCCCGTCCAAGTCCGCATAGCGCACGGAATTGATGGCGGTGCCGTCCCCACTGATGGAAAACGCCTCTTGATAGCCGCTTTCACCATTGCGGGTAAAGATATAGATGCGCAGGGGCTTGTCCGCACCCGGCACCCGAAAAAACGCCACCGCGCTCTCCTGCTCGCCGTCGTCGTCCAAGTCCTGCAGCTGGATGGTTTGCACGTTGTCGCCCTGCAAGGGTACCGCGTACTCCACTGCGCCGGCGGTTTCCGCCGCCAGTTGATTTTGCACGCTGTTGATTTTTGCCTGAAGGTCGGTAAAATCCTCCGACGCCTCAGGCAGCTTGTAAAGCGTATCGGACGATTCAAAAAAGCAGCCGGACAAGGCAATGAAGCACAAGGTTAGGGCCGCTATGGTGTGCCATCTTTTTTTCATGCGCTCGCTCTCCGTTTGCGGTGGGGGCCGCCCCTCTGCCGCATTTTCATTCATTTCTTTTATCATATCACATATATGAGGGAGCGGTAAAGGCAAAAAATGTGCTTCCACCCCTTGTTTTTTTGAATTGGATTCGGTATAATAAAAAACGCTTTCCGCTTGGAAGCACCATCAACCTGCCGGTGTGATGGAATTGGCAGACGTAGTGGACTCAAAATCCACCGCTGGCGACAGCGTGCCGGTTCGAGTCCGGCCACCGGCACCACAATGAACGAGCCCCGCTTTTCGAGAAAATTATCGAAAAGCGGGGCTCGTTGTATCCCAAAGACTTTGGAATGGACGGTCTTCTGCACCTCAGCGGCATTGTATCGCAGCTTCTCTGCCGCCGCAGTCTTTGCTTTTTGAGGCGCTATTGATTTCAATTTTATAGCCTTTTACGAATATGCCTTGCTCTGAGAACTCACACCTGCTCTTCGCTTACGGCTGCGGCAGCATTGCGTCGGTCCACTTCGAGGGCACACTGCTTCACCTTCTCCTCCGTCAAATGATAGCCCACAAACAGGATAACGCAGGCGATAATCAACAGGATGGCCATCAGCATATTGTAGCTGAAGTTGAATGCACCGGAATACTGGGACGGTTCCGCCAAAGCGCTATATCCGATGATGCCCAGAACGGCGGTTAAAATGGCACGGTTGCCCACCAGTCCAATCTTCAGCGGCACGCAGTACAGAGACATAACAAAGCTTTTGCTGGCCGCGCCGGTCTTCCACTCGCCATAGGTCGCGCAATCTGCGTACATGGCAATCAACGGCATGATGGATACGCCTGCAATGAACGAGCAGATGGCTGTGGAGATGATAACTGCCCACGTTCCGGGTCTCAGCGCCCAAGTGACAATCATACGAATGATGTTGACAGCATTGCCGAAAATGACGATATTGCGCTTATTCCCCTTGAAAATCTTGTCAATCAGAGGGTAAACGAATGGGGTAATCATACCGCCCACGCTGCGGGTGGTGATTGCGATGCCCATCAGCGCCGCCGCCCCCAGCGTACAGTTATAATAATAAGCCATGATACCCGACATGACAAAAGAGTTAATCCAATAAAACAGGGAGTAAACCAGCAGCACAATCAGCGGAGGATTTTTTGCCACATTCATCAGCATGGCTTTCAGCGAGGGGCCTTGCACCTTCTGTTCACCCCTGCCGGCATTCAATTCCGCCTTTTCTGCCTCAGCTTTTTCCACCTCTTTGATGTTCATGGCCAGCATGATATAGGAAATAGCATACAACGCGCCTACCACCAGCGTGAGCAGAGCGTAACCGTGCGTGGTGCTTCCGGTCACCTGGTTGAATACGATAATCAACGGCATACCAATCAGGCCGAACAGAAAGCTGGACCAGTTGGAACCGGCGCCGCACAGCATGGACAGCGAAGACCGTTCATTTGTATCGTCGGTAATGATGGCAGGCAGCGAGGTATAGGTGCTCTCCGCCAACGACCAGAAAAAATGTGCGATAATCAGCATGACGGTGGCCATAACGGCGCAGAAGAAATCGTCGTCAAAGCGGATGTAGCAGGTCGCATAGGTGATGGCGGCCACAATAGGACCTACAATCAGCCAGAAACGGTATTTCCCGATGGGCACCTTTAGCTTCTCCATGATAACACCGTTGACGAACGTGAGAATCAAGTCCACAATCGTGGGGATATTCAGCGCCAAGCCTGCCAACGCCACGGGCAGCAAGGCTACGTCAGTCAGGTAGGAGGCAAAGTAGTACATCTCCATGCCGGTGAATAGGTTGAAGCAGAATTTGCCGAGAAAATACAGGGTCTTGGTTGCCGTCGGTTTCTTGAGTCGTTTTACTTCCAAATGTAACATCTCCTCTTCTCTTTAAGATTAAAAGCTCACGGCGCCTGCTTCCGTTCACTTTGATATAAAGATTATATAAAAAAACATTCTCCGCTGTAAGTCGCCTGTTGGAATAGCTTGATAGCCTATCTTTTGGCTCTCCTCCATGCAGAATACTCATATAGCCCATCGCACATAAAAAGCAGAGCCGTCATATGACGGCTCTGCTTTTCTTCTCTATTCAGCTCGACAATTCGCGCAGTTTTCCCTGCTTGTCCGGCTTTTGGTTATTCTTGCCCTGCTTCTAATGCGCTGTCCATCAGCAAAATCAACTCCAGCACGCTGCGGAAGCTCTCTTCCCTGTTTTTCTCCAGCCAAGTTACCGAGCCTTGCCAGCTGGCGTTCTGGCGGAATAAGATGCGCACCGCAAAGGTGGCCAGCTTTCCCTCCTGCCGCAGGGATTCATCGGCAAGGGCTTCCTCCCGTCCCTCCGGCAGCTCGGCAAAGGCCCGCGCTGCAGTGAACGCCTGCGGGAACTGCAAGCCGTCCAGCATGTCCTCCATCTTCCGAAAAAAGCGGGACAGGCTGGAAAACCTTTCTCCATTGGGGCAGCTTGGGTGATAAAACCGTCCCGCCAGCGCGCCGCCGGCATAAGAATCCACACACACAACCGTCGTACGGTATGAATTCCCCCTAAACCGCTCTCCCACAGAAACGCCTTCTTTCTTCCATTTGGTGCGCCGTCATCAGCCATGGGGCGAAGCCGCCGCTCAATAGATATATTTTGCCGTGTAATTGCTGCCGTCTCCGATGTACTCCATAATGGCGGCGCTGCTGTTTCCGGAGGAAGCGAACGTGGGGTCCATCCGCTGCCAAGCCGCCCCGTCAAAATAGACGACACCCTCTATCCAGCCCGCTTCCTCCGTCCAGACGCTAATCCATGCGTGGTAAGCGGTTCCTGCATATCCCACCACCAGCTTGCAGGGCACTCCCTGACAGCGAAGCATGGCGGCCATCAGCGCCGCATAGTCAAAGCAGATGCCTGTCCCCGCTTGCAGCACGGCGTCCAAATCAGGCAGGTAGCCGCTCTGAACACTTTTGGCCTTCTGCCTGTCGTAGGTCAAGTGGCTCACAACATATTCATAGACCGCCGCCACCTTCTCCAGCGGGGCTGATTTCCCACTTGTCAATTCCTGCGCCTTGGCCACAGTAGCCGCTGCATCCGTATAATTCACATATTGGTTGGGCCGCAAAAACGGCGCGAACTCGTCCTCCAGCGCCACCGAAAAGCGCTTTGACAGCACGGCTGCATACTTGGAGCCGGTCGTATTCTCATACACCGTCACCTCATATTGCCCATTTCCGTCGGAGAGGGGAAATACCGTCCATTCGTCCCAGTTCACATTATACTGGTACTTGACCTCAGTGGGGCCTTGCACAATCACCTTCAGTCTTTTCTGCGTAGCGGCTGTGTAGCGCACCATCACATACCCGTCGCCGGTGTTGGAATAGTCTATGACCGCCTTGGCATTTTGCGCCGTCAAACGGCCGGAGGCGTCCGGCGTCAAAAAAGTACCGACCGCGGCGGGGGACGCCGCCAGCGCGACCGCTTCGCCGTCCAGCTCCACTTCCTCCACCGGAACCGGATTCAAAAACAGCCCGCTGCCGCCTGCGTCTGCCGTATTGCGTCCGCAGCCGCTTAACAATGCCAGCAAAAACGCCGCAACCAAGGCAAGCGAAAGCACCCTTTTGAACATAGATAAGCCTCCCCCCTTGCATCCCTAACGGTCTTTCTTTTATAACAGTGTAGCAAACTCTCCTCAAAAAAGGAAGTACTTTTTCTAAAGTCGTTTCATTTTTTGTTTTTTTGCGTAACTTCCATAGAAATATCACCCAGCTTTGCTAAAATAGCTTTGTCAACCTTCATGATTTCTGTCATTTTGACATTGCCATCTGTTTTTCAACATATTTCTGTTGGATTCTGAGGAGGTGCTCCCTTGTCAACCGAACCGCTGCAAATTCAAATGTTAGGGGACTTTTCCATCCGAAACGGCTCTGCGCAGATTTGCGACAGCTCCAACCGTTCCCGAAAAATCTGGTTGCTGCTGGCCTATTTTATTTATAACCGCACCCGTGCCGTCACGCCCCATGAGCTGATTGACCTGCTCTGGGGCGACGAGGAACATACCTCAAACCCTGTCAACGCCCTCAAGACCTCCCTGCACCGGGTGCGTTCCAGCCTTGACGCGCTGGATGAATTCGGCGACCTCGATTTCATTGTCCGGCGGGACGGCGGCTATTCCTGGAACCCCGACCTGCCCGTCATGCTGGATGTGGAGGAGTTTGACCGGCTCTGTCAGGAGGCCGCCGCTGCGGGCAGCGACACCGTCCGCCTTGACCGCCTGCTGAACGCCCTCGCCCTTTACCACGGCGATTTCCTCTGCCGACTATCCTCCGAACCTTGGGTCGTCCCCCTGTCCGCCCATTTTCACAGCCTGTACGTTCAGGCTGCGCTTGACGCCCTGCGGCTTTTGCAGGAGCATAAGTGCTGGCAGGAGGTGGCCGAGCTGTGCCGCAGCGTTCTGGCGCACGAGCCTTATCTGGAGGAATTTTACCGCTATCTCATGACCGCCCTGCTCCAGCTTGGCGAGCAGCGCGCCGCGGTGGCCGTCTATGACGAAATGAGCGAGCTGTTCCTCTCCCATTTCAGCGTTATGCCCTCCGACCAGGCCCTTGCCCTGTACCGTCAAGCCATTCGCTCAGTCAACGACCGGCTTGTCTCCCCCGGCGTCATTCTGGAGCAGCTTCGGGAACCGGCAGGCACGCCAAGCGGCGCCCTCCTCTGCGACTATGACGTTTTCAAGTCCATTTACCATGCAGTTGCCCGCGCGCTGGCCCGCAGCGGCGATGTGGCCCACCTTGCGCTCATCTCCATCACCAACGGCGAGGGCAAGGACTTGCAGCAGCGCAGCCTTGACCGGGTGGTCGGCAATTTGCAGGACCTCATCCGCACTCACCTGCGCCGGGGCGATGTGATGGCACGGTGCAGCGTCTCCCAGTTTATCATTCTGCTCCCTCAGGCCAACTATGAGAACAGCCGCATGGTCTGTACCCGCATCACAAAGACCTTTACGCGGCAATACCCCCACTCCCCCGCAAAGCTCCACGCCTCCGTTCACCCGTTGGAGCCGAATTGAGCCGTACCCACTACCACACGAGGAAGTGAGTCTCTATGAAATCCGTACACCATTCCCGTCACAGCCATAAAATCCTTATCGCGGACGACTCTGAGATGAACCGCTCCATCCTGACCGATATGCTGGAGGATGAGTATGACATCATCGAAGCGGAAAACGGTGTGCAAGCTCTGGCTGCCATTCAGGCCCACATCTCCGAGTTGTCGTTGGTTCTGCTGGACATCGTCATGCCGGAAATGGACGGCTTCGGCGTGCTGGAAGCGATGAACCGGAATGGCTGGATTAAAGAATTGCCCGTGGTCATCATCTCTGCCGAAAATGCGGCGTCTCATGTAGAGCAAGCATACCAGCTTGGCGCCGCCGATTTTATCCGCCGTCCCTTCGACGCGCTGATTGTTCACCACCGGGTGGTCAATACCATTCTGCTGTACGCCAAGCAGAAAAAGCTGCTGGAGCTGGTGGCGGAGCAAATTCACGAAAAAGAGCGGCAGAACACCATGATGATTGAAATACTCAGTCATATCGTGGAGTTCCACAACGGAGAGAGCGGCCTGCACGTCCGCCATGTCCATACGCTGACGGAGCGGCTGTTGGAACGGCTGTCGCAAAAGGACGACAAGTACAATTTCTCTCCATCCGACATTTCTGTCATCGCCACCGCCTCCGCGCTCCATGACATCGGTAAAATCGCAATCCCGTCAGAGGTACTGAACAAACCGGGCAGGCTTACCGACGAAGAGTTTTCCATTATGCAGGGCCATGCCCTTATGGGCGCTGAAATACTGGAGAAGCTCCCCTTTTATCAGGACGAACCTCTGCTCAAGCGGGCCTACGAGATTTGCCGGTGGCACCATGAGCGTTATGACGGCTGCGGTTATCCCGACGGCCTGAAAGGCGACGATATTCCCATCTCCGCCCAGACGGTGGCCGTTGCCGATGTGTACGACGCGCTGACCAGCGACCGCGTTTATAAGAAAGCGGTTCCCCACGAGGCGGCTGTCCAGATGATTTTGGAGGGGCAATGCGGAACGTTCAACCCCCTGCTGATGGAGTGCCTCCGCGAGCTTGCGCCCCGCTTGCGTACAGAGCTGGAGCGAACTGCCCCGGCTCAGGAGCCGCATCCGGAGCTTCAGCGGGTAGCGGAAGAAATGCTCAAGCGCGAGCAACCCGGCGCTTCCAAACGCACCCTCCAGCTTTTGGAGCACGAACGCATGAAATACAATTTCTTTGCCGCGCTGACGGAAGAATTGCAATTTGAATTTACGGTCTCGCCTCCCCTGCTCACCCTGTCCACTTACGGCGCCAATAAGCTCGGCTTTCCTGAGCTTATTATGGACCCGCTCCACGACAAGCGGCTGACCGTCCTGATGGCTCCCCAGCACATTGCCGCGTTGTCTGACGCTTTGCGGAGCACCTCCCCCGGCCAGCCCGTGGTAACCTATGATTGCCAATTAAACTTAAACGGTGAACACCGCTGGTTCCGCATCATATCCCGCGCCGTTTGGTCCGGCGACGACGACCCGCCCCGTTACACCGGCGCCATTGGAAAGGCCATGGATATTCACGATTCCCACACGCACCTGGCAGAGCTGCAAAGGCGCGCATCTACCGATGCACTGACCGGACTTTTATTCCACGCAGCCGCCAAAGAGCGCATTCAAAACCGGCTCGCAGAACGCCCCGACGGGAAGTTCGCTCTGGCCATCTTTGATTTAGACCTCTTCAAGGAGGCCAACGACGGCTTTGGCCATATGTTCG
The DNA here is from genome assembly GCA_022793685.1 of Oscillospiraceae bacterium. Classification (GTDB taxonomy): domain Bacteria; phylum Bacillota; class Clostridia; order Oscillospirales; family Oscillospiraceae; genus CAKUEI01. The sequence goes on along the minus strand of JAAWDI010000042.1, from coordinate 4,130 downwards.
GAGACCGGGTACTCACCCATGTAGCCCGTCTTCTCCGGCAGAATATTCGAAGCGGCGATATTGTGGCCCGGGCGGGCGGCGATGAGTTCCTCATCTTCTTGGAGTACAAGAAGGGCCTGGAACGTATCGTAAAGCGCATCTTCGCCTCCCTTTCCGTTACATTTGAAGGCTTTCCCATTTCTATCAACATGGGCGTTGCCAGTACGGAAACCGTCGGCTTCCACTATGACGACCTGTTTCGGGCGGCGGACAACGCGCTCTACACGGTCAAACGAGGCACCCGCGGGCAGTTCTGTTTCTATGACCCATCTATGCAGGGCGTACTCACCGCACTTTCGCCCATTGGAGCTGACGCCGCAGATTCAGACAGCGGCCACCCCCAGGAAGGAGGCAAGGAGCTATGACGCTTCGGGACTGTTATGCCGCGTTCGGCGGCAATTACGACGATGTGCTGGGCCGTCTGCGCAGCGAGCGGATGATTCAGAAATTCGTCCTCAAGTTTCTGGACGACGCCAGCTATGAAACGCTCTGTGTTGCAATGGCCGCCCAAAACCGCGAAGAGGCGTTCCGTGCCGCCCACACCATCAAGGGCGTCTGCCAAAATCTCGGGTTCACCGCATTATTGGCGTCCAGCAGTGCCCTTTCCGACGCCCTGCGGCACGAGTGGATGCCGGAAGCCCCTGCTCTTGCCAAGCAAGTCGGGGACGACTACCGGTGTGTTACAGAAGCCATTTGCGCTTTTCAGTCCGCATTGGAGGCATGATTATTTTTCCTGTTGACAGCAGCAGAGAGATGTGTTATTTTACAATCAGTTAGTTCTTTCTAACTGATTTGCTTCCTTTCTTTTATCATACCTCCTACCCCTCAAAAATATGGAAAGGGCGGCCTCAATCGGGCCGCCCTTTCTGTATTTTTATTTTTGCTTTCCGTCGGTAGCGTGTTTCTTGATTGCGGCAAAGCTCTCAGCACTGATAACGTGCTCAATGCGGCAGGCATCCTCCGCCGCAACCGCCGGGTCGACCCCAAGCTGTTCCAGCCAACGGGAAAGCAGCGTGTGCCGTTCATAAATGGTTTCCGCAATAGCGCGGCCCTTATCGGTCAAGGTGAGGAAGCCGCTCTGGTCCATTTCCACATAACCGTTTTCCCGTAGGTGCTTCATTGCAACGCTGACACTGGGCTTGGTAAATTCCAATTCATTTACAATATCGATTGAGCGCACCTGGCCGTTTCGCTGTTGGAGCACAAGAATGGTCTCCAGATAATTCTCAGCCGATTCCTGAATTTTCAAAACGCGCACCCCTCCCCCTTCTATTTCTATGATACTATAACCTTTCCGCATTTGCAAAGGCGGTCATTCCCCTGCCCCGCCGTCTAACTCCGAGCGAACCAGGCCGAGTATCTTGTCTGAGATGATGAGCTGAAATGCGGTCATCTCGTCGTCAAAATCCACTCCTGTCAGCTCCACAATGCGGTTAATGCGGTATTTCAGAGTGTTGTAATGGACATTTAGCGCCTTGGCGGCTGCTGTGATGTCGTTTTTATGGCGCACATAGCAGAAAAGTGTTTCGGTAAAATCGGTATTCTTTTCTTTGTCGTGGCGCAGCAGAAGCTTGACGCTGGGATGGACAAGGTCATTCAAGTCGAACACATCGCTGAAGTGAAGGAACATATGCTCCACGATGAAGTCCTCATAGCGCACCACCGTTTCCGTGCGGCCCAGCTTCTGGGCCGTCAGCAGACAGGAGCGGGTCTGGACATAGCTTTTATAAAAGTCCCCCAGGCGGTGGAAGGGCATACTTACCGCCGCCCGGCACCCATTTGCTTCCAACACCGCGGACAGACTTTTTATGCTGTCAGGCGACAGGGCGTCCATATTCTTTACATCATAAAGCGCCACGACCGTATCCTGATAGACCACCACAGTGGAGCGGTTCAGGTGGTTTTTGAGCTGCTTCTTGAGCAGGTACAGCCGGTCGGTATTGCGGTACTTTTCCACAAACTCCGCCGTTATGACATACTTTGTGTCGTAAAGCTCCAAATCGATGCGTTCAGCCCTGCTCTGAATTACGTCTGCGTCCGTGATTTTCTGCTCCAGCAAACCATTCAGGAAGGATTCCACCATGGGGTTTCCGGTCGGGTCTGCTCCATAAAATTCATCCAGCGTAATGGAGAAAAATTTGCACAGGATGCTGATATAGTACTCCTCCAGCCGAGTGATGGGACGGTTATATTCAAGTACCTTCAAATACCCAATTAAACGGCCGTTTTTCAGAATGCGCCCCGCCACCATACGGTGTTGAAAAAACGTGCTCTCCCAGACAATCAGCTCATTCTCACCGCCATGGCTGTGCCTTTCCTCCTCCGCCATGATGGTATTGAGATATACCTCCGGCAATAGGCCATGCGTCAAAGTAAAGTCAATCTGCTCTTCATTCCGCACCGTTTCCATACCCGCGTGCTTCATCAAAAACAGGGAGGCGTCCACCAGCATGATAGGGTTCCCAATTGCCTGATAGGCGGCATTGAGCATCTCCTGCACGCCGCGGTTTTCATGGCACATATTCAAAATGCCATAGGAAAAATTGTTCACTCGAATCTGAATGTCAAACACTCGTTTGATATTCTCAATACAGGCGTCATAATCCGCCTTTGTCTCCATAACCAGCAGGTTGCAGCTATGGCTCGCCAGCAAGACCTGGGGCAAAGCCTCATCAGCCAGCAGCATAAAGTTGCCGTCCGATATATGCTCCAGTCCCTTCGGCAGTCGGGAAACCGGTCCGGAATACAGACAGTCAGAGGCAAAATGTGAGAGCTCCGGCCGTAAGTCGTCACATCCTACAATGTTTCGTTCCGGCGCCGGGACGATTTTACGGCAGCGGCTGCCGGCGCATTCCACAATTTGTGAAAAGTCAATCGCCATATCCGCTTCCCTCCTCCATCCTTGGTATGCTTCACTTTTTATCGTGATTTTATATTTTTTATCATATCATATTGCACCGCTTTTTCAAGAGCAGCCGGCCTGTTTTTCGTGAGATTTTTCTGAATCTTATTCTTTTTTAGTTTATTTTTGCAAGCACATATTGTAAAATTTTATAATTGTCATTCGATTTTCTAATCACACCTTTAGCAGAGACTTCCTCCATTGCCGGAGAAAATCGCTTTGTAAATTCTGATAGTTTTATCTGTTTCATCTTTCATTTTTCAACGATGACAGGATACAACTTTTTGTGATATATTGTGGTTTGTAAGGGAAATCCCCATACAAAACCTCTATTTATGCTTCTGCACAAGGCCCCGGGCTGGAAACAGTCCGGGGTTTTGTGCGTCGATTGCTGTCTTGACATTTCTCACAGAAGCAGGTAGATTATATGGTAACGCTTCGTTAAAGGAGACGTCCGACTATGCCGGAAGTAATGACACAAAAACAGCAGACCAAGCTGAAAGCAACCGCCCTCATCGGCCTGATTGCACTGGCCGCCATGGGCATGTCTCAGGGCGCGGTCTCTCCAGGCCTTGCCCGCTTTGCTGAGGTCTGGCCCCAGTACATTGCCAACATTGCTCTCATCAACACTCTGCCCAGCTTGATTGCGATTCCAGCATCCCTGCTTTCCGGCTGGCTGGCTGACCACGGCTACCTTTCCTATAAACAGTTGGCTCTGCTGGGTATGGTGATTGCCACAGTTGGCGGTCTGGCACCCCTGGCGCTGTTTGGCAGTTTTCCCATGGTGCTGGTCTGCCGGGCCTGCTTCGGCCTTGGCATGGGACTTTTCCAGCCCGTCGCCAGTTCCGTTATTCTTTTGATGGTGCCCGGCGAACGGGCGCGCCACTATCTCAGCATCACCTCCGCCGCCTCCAGCATGGGCGGCATTCTGTTCCAGACGCTGGGCGGCTTTCTGTGCGATGTGGACGCCCGCCTCAGCTTCGCCGCCTACATTGTCTCCGGCGTCGCCACCATCCTCGTGCTGCTCTTCCTGCCCAATCCGCCGCGTGCCAAAGCCCTGCCCAAAAGCGGCAGTGAAAAAGAGCCAATCGGCCACCGTATTTTCGGCTGGGCGGTTATGAACCTGCTGTTCAGCGGCTGCTTCTTTATCCTGACCAATGAGCTTTCCATGGTGGTCATCGGCAACGGC